>DASQHH010000916.1:0-3628 GCA_035632195.1 Vicinamibacterales bacterium | reverse complement strand
GGGGATGCCAGGGGAACAGCCAGGTAGGAGAAGACGGGCGTTGCCGTCCCGTTCAGGCCGATGGTTCGCGTGTCCCCCGACGCGTCGGAGCGGCGGACGGCCTCGCGACGTTCGACGACTCGCCGAAGGGTGTCATCGTCGATGGCGTGCCGCGGGAGCGCGCCCAACCGGCCGATCTCGGCGCCGCTCGCGACGGACACACGCGCGTCGACTCCATCGTCCGACAGGAGGCCTATCGCGGCGACCTGGGCGAGCATCATCGCCCTGGCTTCCTTGCACACCAGCGAAAGGACCGACGGCGGGTCGCGCTCGATCGTGAGGTCGCGGCACAAGGCAACGAGCGAGGCCATGCGTTCTTTCTGGTCGGTGAGCTTTCGTTCGCGCTCGTCGAGCTTGGCTCCGAGCACCGCTGCGTGCGCGCGGTGGAACGAAGCGGGCACGAGCGGTGCCTCCGGAACGCGCGGCTGCCGCAGCAGTTCGTCGATCCTGGCGAGAATCACTTCGGGATCGCTCGGTTTCGTCAGGATGTCGACAACGCCGCACTGAGTGGCAAGCGCCCGCGCCTCGCGCTCGTGATAGGTGGCGGTGTAGAACATCACCGGTGTCGCCCCGACGAACGGCATGTCGCGCAGCCGCCGGACCAGCTCGTAGCCGTCCACGCTGGGCATCAGGATGTCGCTGATGACGAGGTCGGGCCGGGTCCGCTCGACGACGTCGAGCGCCTGCAGTCCGTCAGAAGCGGCGACGACGCGGTGGCCCCGATAGCCGAGCAGCGTCGTCAGGAATTCACGGTCGACGTCGCGATCCTCGACTACCAGGATGGTGGCCATGTTTCACCGGTCATCTCCTCGAGTTCCCGGCGCCGGCGGAAAATAGACCGTGAACGTGGATCCTTCGCCTTCCCGGCTGTCCACCGTCATGTCCACGCCGAATTCCTTCAGCGTTCCGTAAATGCCTGCGAGGCTCAGTCCCGTGCCCTCGTTTACTTTCTTCGTCTTGAAGAAGGGTTCGAACAGACGCTCGCGCACGTCCTTCGACATGCCGATACCGTCGTCACGCACGGTCAGCGTCACGCGTGATGTCGGGCCGGGTCGCCGTGCGGCGACTTCGGGCGGCAGCTCGCCGTTCCCGGTGGCAATCGTCACCGTGCCGCCGCCTCGCATGGCTTCGCACGCGTTGGTCGCCAGGACCGACAGGACGTTGGCGATCTCGGCTGTGTCGAACTCGATCGCGTCCGGACTTGCCCGGTAAACGAACTCTGCGGTCGCATCTCCGCTGCAGATTGCGCGGACCGAGTGCTCGAGGCACCTCAGCGTCTCGTTGAGTGACAACGGGTGCTTCGCGAGTCGCTTGAAGCCGCCGACCGCCATCATCTGCCGCACGATGGCCGCCGCGCGCTCGCCGGCTCTCCGGATCTCGGCAGTCAGCTCCTTTTGATCCGGATTCTGCTCGACCGTCGGCTCGAGGAGCTCGGTGTAGCCGAGCACGGTCATCATCAGATTGTTGAACTCGTGCGCCAGCGATCCCGAGAGGCGACCGACCGCGTCGAGCTTCTGGGCCTCGGTGAGCTGGCGCTGAAGCTTATGACGCTCGATCGCGTAACGGATTGACCGCGGCACCATCACGCCACCGTGCAGCCCTTTGACCAGAAAGTCCTGCGCGCCGGCCGCGACGGCGCGTGTTGCGACCCGCTCGTCGCCGAGCGACGTCATCACGACCATGGCGAGGTCGGGCTGCGCGCGGCGCACCCGTTCAACGGTCTCGAGGCCCTGACTGTCCGGCAGGGACAGGTCCACGAGCGCGGCATCGAAACCGCCGCTCTGCAGCTTCGAAATCCCTCGCGCGACGGTGTCCACCGTCTCGAGATCAAAGGGGACTGCGGCTTCGCACAGCGCTTCCCGGACCAACCGCGCATCGCCGGGGTTATCCTCGATCATCAGCACACGGAGCGTTTCGACCGGGGCCAGGGCGGTCATGCGCGCACGCGCGCCGGCAAGCGCACGACCTCGAACCAGAAGTCTTCGATCGATTTGACGATCGTCGTGAACTCGGTCAGCCCCACCGGCTTGACGATGTAGCAGTTGGCCTGCAGGTCGTAGACCGCCTTGATGTCGCGCTCCTCGGAAGAGGTCGTCAGAACCACCACGGGAATGGAGTGAAGCGACTTGTCGGCCTTGATCTCGGCCAGGACTTCCCGTCCGGTTTTTCTCGGCAGATTCAAGTCGAGAAGAATCAGATCGGGTGTCGTTGCGCCGCTGAACCGACCACGCTTCTGCAGATAGTCCAGAGCCTCGCTGCCGTCGGTTGCGACGTTCAGCGTGTTGTGGATCTTCCCGTCACGCAGCGTCTCCATAGTGAGACGCGCGTCGCCGGGATTGTCCTCGACGAGCAGGATGTCAATCGGCCGCCGTTCGGGAAAGAACACCATCTACCTCTCCTGACTGTCCGGAACCGTGAAGAAGAACGTCGAACCCTCGCCGGGCGTCGACTCGAGCCAGATGCGTCCGCCGAACCCGGTGACGATGCGCTTGCAGAGGGCGAGGCCGATGCCGGTGCCTTCGTACTGCGCACGCGTGTGAAGGCGCTGAAAGATCACGAAAACGCGCTCTGCGTACTGAGGCTCGATCCCGATGCCGTTGTCGGCCACGGAGAAGGCCCAGCCGGCATCGCAGCGGCGTGCGCCGACGCGGATGGCCGGCGGCACGCCTTTGCGGCTGAACTTGAGGGCGTTGCCGATCAGGTTTTGGAACAGCTGAGTGAGCTTAGTCGGGTCGGTGGCGATGGTCGGCAGCGGTTCGCGGACGATCGAGCCACCGCTCGCGGCAATCGCGTCGACGAGGTTCGCGATAGCGGCGTCCACCGCTTCGTCCACGGCGAACCGCTCGACGCCGCCGCGGGCGCCGACGCGCGAGTAGGCCAGCAGGTCGTGAATGAGCGTCTGCATCCTCGTCGCGCCGTCGACGGCGAAGTGGATGAATTCGTCGGCATCCGCATCCAGGCGGCCGTGGTACCGCTTGGCGAGAAGCTGTGTGTAGCTCGCCACCATCCGAAGGGGCTCCTGGAGGTCGTGCGACGCGACGTAAGCAAACTGCTCGAGGTCCTCGTTCGAACGCTTCAGCTCCGCGGTCCGCTCGGCCACGCGGTGCTCGAGTTCCGCGGCGTGATTCCGCAGGGCCTCGTAACGGAGGATGTTCTCGTAGGCGACCGAGAGCGCCGACGCCAGGCTGGCGGCAATCGCGCGGTCTTCGTCGGTGAATCCTTCCTGGCCGAGTCGGCCTGCGAACCGCACGACGCCGTAACGAAAGGATGGCGAGGCGAGCGGCACTTCGAGCGTGTGCCCGGTCGACGAGTCGCGCGAACCGCTGGTTGCGACCACACGCAGCGAATCCGGGCCGTCACCGATGAGCACGACCACGGCTTCGACGGCGATCACGGCGCGAGCGTCCGACGCGAATCGCTCGAAGAGGGCGACCGTCTCCTGCTGATGGCTGACCCGTTCGATGATGCCGGCGACCGCGGCGAGCCGCTGTCTCTTGGCCTCGAGTTCCGCGACTTTCGCGCTCAGCTTGTCCGTCATCAGGCGGACGTGGTCTTGATCGAACGTCGCCGGGTCGCGGGGGGGCGCCCC
>DASQHH010000915.1:0-12434 GCA_035632195.1 Vicinamibacterales bacterium | reverse complement strand
TAGACGGCTTCGGATGCGAGAGATGATCCTGATGCACCGGCGGCGGTTTTTCGACCGGTGGTCGTAACGGTTGGTGCGATCCGTCAGGCGCAACGCTTCCCGACCGACGTGCCGAGCAGCCAGGCGACCGAAACGTGAGTTGAGGGCGACTGGCTGGGAGGCAGGGATTTGAACCCCGATACCGTGGTCCAGAGCCACGTGTCCTACCGTTGGACGACCTCCCAGTGCTCGTGACGTGCGCGGCGACCGCGGGAAACTCCGATTATAGCGATCAGAATCTGCACCGGGCAAGCGCACGAGCACTGGGCCGCGATCATCCGCGTGCTACGGCAGCGGTTCGTCAGGCCCGTTCGGATTCGCAGCCATCCAGTCGCTGCCGCCGCCGGCCGTCGCCTCGCGCGGCGCGTCGCCCGACGGCTGCGTCTGTTCCTGCTTGCGCCGATGGCTGGCCATGCCGCCCTTACGGCCCGCCTCGCGCGCCTCCTCGCTCGTCCACTCGTGAGCTGTGCCCTTCTGGTGCGCAGCCTTTCCGCCCTTGCTGGCGATCTCGCGCTGCTTGTTGCGGTCCATCGAAGCGAAGCCGCGATCCTCTTTTGCCACCGTACCCTCCTACCCGGGCCATGACTGCGCCTCGGGTCGTCCCGGCACGCCCGGCGTGCTCCCGAATGCTCGGGCTGCAACGGCCGTACCACTCGAGCAACCGTAACTCTCAGCAGTAAAAGCACTTAGGAAATAGTTTTCCAGATGGGCGCGGCGTGAATCACGACGGGTGGGAAACTTTGTCCACCCGGCCGACAACCGGCATCGCCTCAGCGACTTGCCCGATGGAAAAGTGAAGGAGCGATTAGGAACGCGTCGTGGAGCTGATCCGAACGGCTCGGCTGAGCCGCGCGTGCACCTCGCTCCGGCCGACCAGAGCGAGCACTTCGAAGAGCCCGGGACTTACCGTTTTTCCCGTGACGGCTACCCGGATGGCGTGAATGAGAGACGCCGCCTTCACACCCCGTGCCTCAGCTGTGCTGCGCACCGCCGCTTCGATCGACGCCGGATCGAAGCCGTCGCAGCGCGCGAGCGCGGCATCCACCGCAGCGAGATGATCCGCCGCGCCCGGCACACGGAGGTGCTTCTCGACTGCCGCTTCGTCGTACTCGACGGCGTCAGCCGTGACGAAGAAGAACCGGCCCTGCGCCGCGAAATCGTCGAGCCGCCGCGCACGCGGCTTCAGCAGCTCGAGAACGGCGAACAACCACGCATGCCGATCGCCGATGTAGTCGTCCCGCCAGAGACCCGCGGCCTCGAGAGACGGCTTGATGCGCGCCGCGAGCTCGTCGGGCGCCAGACGCGCGATGTGCTGCTGATTGAACCAGTCGAGCTTCTCGGCATTGAAGACGGCGTTGCCGCCGCTGATGCCGTCGAGTGTGAACATACCGACGAGCTCGTCGCGCGTGAAGACCTCGCGCCCCTCCGCCGACGCGCCGGGCGACCAGCCGAGCAGCGCCAGAAAATTCGTCATCGCCTCGGGGAGAAATCCCTGGCGCGCGTACTCCATCACCGACGTCGCGCCGTGGCGTTTGCTCAACCGCTTCTTATCCGGCCCGAGGATCAGGGGCACGTGCGCGAACTGCGGCACGGGCGCGCCCGCAGCTCGGTAAATCAGCATCTGCTTCGGCGTGTTCGAAATGTGATCGTCGCCGCGGACCACATGGGTGATCGCCATGTCGATGTCGTCGCAGACGACCGACAGCTGATACGTCGGATGGCCGTCCGATCGGACGATGACGAAGTCGTCGAGGGTGGCGGCATCGACCTGGATCGGGCCGTGGACGAGGTCGTCGAAACGGATGAGGCCGTCGGGAATTCTCAGGCGCACGGCGCGTGGGACCCGATCGCGCTCGCGCGCCGCGACGTCATCCGCCGACAGACGGCGGCACCTGCGGTCGTAGAGCCACGCGCCGCCCGCCTGTTCGGCTGCGGCGCGCTTCGCCTTCAACTCCTCGGGCGTGCAGTAGCAGTAATACGCGCGGCCCTCTGCGACCAGCGCCGCCGCCATTGCGCGGTAGCGATCGAGCCGCCCGGACTGGAAATACGGCTCGTGCGGGCCGCCGATCTTCGGTCCCTCGTCCCAGTCGAGACCCAGCCAGCGCAGACCATCCAGAATCCCCTCGACCATTTCGTCCGACGAGCGCTCGACGTCGGTGTCTTCGATGCGCAGCACGAACACCCCGCCGTGGCGCCGCGCGAGGAGCCAGTTGAAGAGCGCGGTGCGGGCGCCGCCGACGTGGAGATAGCCGGTTGGAGAAGGAGCGAATCGAACGCGGATCACGTGATCAGGTGAGACCTGCAATGCGCGAAGCGCGAGCCCAGAGGCAGGGATTCGAACCCTGGATACAGCTTTTGGGCCGTATAACGGTTTAGCAAACCGCCGCCTTCAGCCTCTCGGCCACCTCACCCTTCGACTTGCCTGCGCCGTTCGTTCGCTCACGGCGAGCCGTTCGTCCCGGAAAAAACAGTATACGTGAAATCGTTGCGCGTCACGTGTACACGGCGTTTTGTAGGAAAAACGTGCACGTCCCGCAGCGCCCCTTCGCTGCGAAACGGAACCCGCTTTGCTACTCGGGAGCGTCAAAACATGCCTGCCGGCGGAGACGCCCACATCGACGGCGAGAGCTTCGGCACGCGCCTCCGACGCGAACGCGAGCGGCACGACATCGCTCTCCGATCAATCGCCGACAACACGAAAATCAGCCTCGCACTGCTGAAGGACCTCGAGCGCGACGACGCGTCCCGATGGCCATCGGGAATATTCCGCCGATCGTTCTTCCGCGCGTACGCGCAGGCCATCAGCGTCGTCGACGTCGAAGCCGCGGTGCGCGAGTTCCTGGATCGGTTTCCGGATCCCAACGACCCCCAGCGCGCGGCACCCGATCTTCCTGCCCGTCCCACCCAAGCTGCCCATCCCGCCCCGACCGGCAGCGTTCTGCACGTGAAGCTCGCCGAGACCGGATGGTCGTTCGTACACGGCTGGGTGCTGCCGTCAACGCGGAGCCGGTTCGTCGCCATCGCCTGCGATGCCGTCGTCGTCCTGACCGTCGCGCTTGCGATGTACCTCGTGGTCGGCCGGCTGTGGATGCCGCTGTGCCTGACGCTCGCCGGTTACTACGTCGGCGGGATCCTCCTCCTCGGCAACACGCCAGGAGTCTGCCTGTGTGCGCCGGCCGCACTGCGCAAAGAGATGGACACGGCGGCGTGAAATGCCTATCGTGATGTCTCCTTCGGAGGAGGCACCGATGGCAGACGCGCGACTTTCCAGACGCCGGCTCCTGCAGGCGCTCGGTACCGCCGCAATCACGGCGCCGTTCGCCGATCGTCTGTTCGCTCAGGGCCGCTGCCGCGACGGCTATGGCACGGCGAACTGTCCGCTGACCGCTGAGCTCGCCACCAGGCCGATCGCTCCGCTGTTTGCCTCGACCGGCTGGAAGACCGCGGCACTCGACCACATTACGTTTCGGGTCGCCGACTACCAGAAGGAAGCGGCGTTCTACATCGCCCTCATGGGATGGAAGCTGCGGGAGGACGCCGGAACGCAGGCGGTGCTCGACATCGGCAACTGGGGATCGTGCATCTTCAAGCAGGCGTCAGCCGACGCTTTTCAAGCGCCCGCCGCGGCCGGCGGCGGAGGCGGCCGCGGGCGCGGTCGCGGCGGCGCGCCCGCGACCGCCATCGTCGATTCGTTCTGTTTCGCGATCGAGCCGTGGAACGCGAAGACCGTAGAAACCGAGCTGCGCAAGCGCGGCCTCAGCCCGGTCGCCGATCACGATGGGAAAGGGTTCGAGAGCTTCCACGTCAGCGATCCCGACGGCTGGGACCTGCAGATCGCCAACAGCAACGGCCTCGTGAAGGCGCGAAAGACCGCCGCCCTGGCGAAGCTGTCGCAGCCGCTGCCGTTCGAACCGACCGGATGGAACACGGTATGGCTGGACCACTTCTCGTTCGGCGCAAGCGACTACAAGAAGAGCGTGTCGTTCTACACGAACCTGCTCGGCTGGAAGGGGACCTACGACGAAGGCAGCCAGAACGAAGTGATGATGGGCGACGTCGGCGACATCATCATCCGCGGGGGAAACTCGAACGATCCGAACTTCGGAAAAAACGGGAACGGACGGGAGCGCCGAATCGATCACATCTCGTTCGGCATTTCACCGTGGGATACCGACGGCGTGAGGGCCGAGCTCGAGAAGCGCGGACTCGTGGTCACGGTCGATACGTCGAGCGCGCATCCGGGACCCGACGGCAAAATGGTCCCGGATGACATTCACACCGCGCCGTTCAAGAGCTACCACACGCGAACGCCGAACGGCTACAACCTGCAAATAAGCTGGATGAACCGCGAGCGGCGGCTCAATCTCGCGAACGCGGTGAAGCCGAAGTAGCTCTACTTCTTCGAGCCGGCTCGCTTCTTCGACTTCTTCGCCGCTTTGCGGGCGGGCTTCTTCTTCGCAGCCTTTTTCTTGCCGCCGCCCTTGCGCGCCGCCTTGCGGCCGCCCGACTTGCGGCTGCCGCCGCTGGACTTGCTCTTGCGCGCGCCGCCCGACGGACGTCCCGCCGGCATCTGCGACGCGTCGCCCTCGCCCTCTGCTTCGGGCATGCCCATCGGCTCGCCGGTCTCGATTGGTCCGCCGCCCAGCTCGTCGTCCGGAATGCCTGCTCCGCCGTCGAAATCGTCCTGCATATACGCCTCGTGGTTAGAAGTCTCGCGGCCGACTAGTCTGCTGAATCCCGCATCCCGGCGTCAAGGGAGGGCGTAGAGGTCGAGGATCTGCTCGATGGCCCGCCGGCAGACGGCGCAGAACAGGACGTTGTCGCGTGTGAACATGATGCAGTCCTCCTGCGGACGGTAGTAGCCTCGCGCCTCGTAGTTGGCGCCCTCAAAGGCGCCGACGTTTCGCGCGTACGGACCTTCGTTCAGCTGCTGCGTATCGTGCGCTTCCTCCTCGCGAAAGAGCGCATCCATCTCGGCCTCGGGCCGATCGGCCGCCCGGATGGCGCGGCGCCGCTCCTGGATCTGCCTGGTGTACTGCTCGAAGGCCTCCTTGGGCCACGGCGTCGGGATCGGCGTTCCGGCAACGAGGTCCTTCCACTTCAGATTCTGCGGATCGAGGAGCGCTGTGACGTTCGGCTCCCACGGCTCGACGCGATCGGCGGCCGGCAGGTACGCGACGTCGGACGTGTAGTACTCGTCGGCGAGCCCGGCGATGTGGTGACCGAACTCGTGCACGAAGATGTACGGCGCCCAGACGCTGTCTGCGGCGACGGTGCTGTACAGACCATAAATGCCGCCGCCGCCGTACGTCGCGCTGTTGACGAGAATCTCGACGACGTCGTACGGCGCGTTTGCGGCGATGTCGCGGAACGCCTTGTTGTCGAACGTGAGGACGTAGCGTTCCGAATCGAACGCGTCGTACGTCGCGCCCACGGGCGTCCGCCGGTAGAGATGCTGCGACGGCCGCGACACGCCGGACTGCTGCGACGCGGGCACGAGGCCCCAGACGTTGATGTCGTGCTGCCGCTCCTTGAACGGCGACGTTCGGAACAGGATGTCTGAAAGACGGCGCGCGTCGCGCTCGAACTTCGCGCGCTCGCCTGCGGTATAGCCGTCGCCGAGAATCAACAGATCCAGCTTCTGCGCCGGGGCGCCGGCTTCGTGAATCCGGATGAGCGGACCGGCAGCCGCCTGCATGTTGCGCAGCACGAACTTGTCGGCGGGATCCACGTCCACCGTCCACACGTCGCGGAAGACATTCCTGGCGTCGCGCTTGCGCACGACGATATGGACTGGAGCGTCCGGCGCGGGAAAGCGAAGCGATTCGGAGAACGTGCCATCGACTTTCTGCGCCTCGCCCGTCGTTTCCCATTCACCGTAAATCGAGCTGAATCCGCGCGAGTACAGCGCGCGATGCGTCCGAGCATCCTGAACCTCGAAGAAATACTTGCCGCGGTTCGTCGTATCGATCGGCTTCGCCGGATTGCCGGGCCATGGCAGCGGCTCGAGCACGACGCGGTCGACCGCGAAATGCTCTTCTTTGACGTTGCCGGAATGATAGAAGTCCACGCGCAGCGTTCCGGCTGCAAAGGCCGGGCTTGCAATCAACAGAAAGACGATCGTCTTCATGCGGGTCTCCGCCGCGTTCCCAGCCAGTAGATGAACGCGCCGATCACGAGCAGCGCGATCGACGTGCCGACAATCTTCACCACCGTCAGCAGCTTGTTCGGATCGTCGCCGGCTGGCACGCACGCGAGCACGATTGCAGCGGTCGAGACGACGAATCCCAGCGATCCGAGCACCATCGCGGCTGGCGTGCGCTGGACCTTGATCAGCGCCGCGAACATGTAGAGGTACGGAATGAACTGCCCGATGATGCCCATGCTGACGAGCAGGTCGTACGCGCCTTCGACGCTCGTCCCCGCTTTGGCGAGGACGATGAACAGCGCGCAGATCGCGGCCTGGACCAGCAGCGCGACGTGGGGCGTGCCCCACTTCGGATGCAGATCGCCGAACGCCGGCGGCAGGAACCGGTCGATGCCGGCGACGAATGGCAGCCGCGCGGTGGCCGCGAACCATCCCCCGACGCCGCCGATCGCGCTCATGGTGACGAGGGCAGCGAAGATCGGCGCGCTCCACCCGACGCCGACCCGGGCGGTCATCACCTGAATCGCCTGCATGATGCCGCCGATGCCGGAAATCTGTTCCTTCGGCAGCGCCATCAGCACGAAGTACGTGGCCGCAATGTACATCACCGTAATCGACGCGCCCGCGACCAGCAGCGCGCGCGGCACCGTTCGCCGCGCATCCTTGATCTCGTCGCCCATCGTCGATGCGTTCTCGACGCCGGCAAATGCGAACGCGACCGTCGACCAGAAGACGACGTCCTTCAGACTCAAGCTCGGGACCAGCGACGACGGCGTGATCGGCGTCGCCGCGCCGAACCGGCTCCGCGACATCGCGCCCAGCACGATGATCGCCATCGTCGGCACCCAGAGCGCGACGCCGCCGATGTTCGTCAGCCACTTGCCGACGTCGAGGCCGACGACGTTCATCGCCACCGTCAATGCGAGGCCGATCATCCCGAACGCGATGAAATAGCCGCCGCTCTTCTCGAGCGTCTGCCAGGCCGGCCCGCCGATAAAGAGCGCATTGCCCGCTGCAAAGAAAAGGAGACCCGGCAGGTACGGCAGATTCGATCCCCAGTACGTCCATCCCGTGATGAATCCTGCGAACGGACCGAACGCGTGCTTGCTCCAGATGTAGACGCCGCCTTCCTCGGGATACCGCGACGAGAGCTCCAACACCGTGAAGACGAGCGGCACGAACAGACACAGCGCCGCCATCACCCAGATGACGAGCGCGCTGGGTCCGCCGGCCGCTGCGGTGGCAATCCACCGGATGCTGAAGCTCGTCGCGATATAGAAGAGCGCCAGGTCGCGGACGCCCAGCGCCTTGCGGAGGCTACCGCCGGGCATAAAGCGACGCGGTTGTATCGTGCAGGTAGGCACGCGCCATCAGGAGCGCCTGAGCGTGCGTGATCTCGTGCGCCGCAATCATCTCTGCGAGCGCGGCAGCGAGCGCCGCGCGTCCGCTCTGGACCGCGACCCAGTACACGGACTCGGCGCCAATCGTTTCGCTATAGGGAAACGCGTCGGTCCCGAAGGTGATCTTTTCAGGGAACGTTTCGAGCCAGCGCTTGAGGATGTCCTTGAATTCCGTCGGATACGCGATGAGCCCCGTGGCAGACGAGTCGATGTAGACGTTCCTGGCCGACGCCAGCCAGATGGCTTCGCGGTCCGCCGGGAACCCGCCGTGGATCAGCACGAAAATCGTGGACGAGTAGCGGGGATCCTTGACGATGTTTTCGAGGTTGAGCACGAAGACATTGCGCAGTTTGAAGTAGTCCCCGGCGCCCGCCGACGTGTGGATGTGGACCGGCAGGTGCAGGCGTCCCGCTTCGACGACGATGTGTCGGAAAACGAGATCCTGAAAGTCCGCGTACTCGGCGAGCGACGGCGTGCCGCCGGGTTGGTACTTCGCATAGATGGCCGCCACGCGGTCCCGCGGCGGATCGCCAAAGGCCAGCGAACGGAAGTACGCGGCCTCGAACTTGACCGCCACGCCGCCGCGGCGCTGGTTGTCTTCGAGCACGCGCGTCACGAACGTCAGGTACTCATCGAGCGTCGTCGGCTTCGGCGGATCTCCCAGCTGCTGTCGGTACCGCGCCAGCAGCTTTTCCTGGGCGGGCATGTACGCCGCCTCGTCGGGATTGCGCGCGGCCATCCCGGTGTTGTCGAGCGGAAACATGAGGCAGTCGACGAAGAACACCCATTTGAAGCGCGCGGGATCGAGGTAGTCCGCCATCGCAACGCGATTCGCCATCGATGTCTCGATGCCGAGGCGATCAAGCGCGGCGTTGAAGAACGCCGCCGTCCGCTCGCGCTTGATGCCCGCGAAGGCCTTCGCGGCCGCCGCGAACTCGGGATTGCTGTCGCGAAGGCGGAGCGGCGACGCGCCGGGCGGCGGCGGCGCCGCGTCGACGTCGGGGTCGTCCGCAAACGCCGGATGCGCGTGGTGATCGAAGATCGGGATCTTCCCGATCTCGGGTAGCAGCCGCGCGTACTCCGCCTGTGCGGCCGGCGCGACGAGCGGTCTGGCCTGCCCGCTCAGCAGCGCGCCCGAGGCCATGAGGCATGCGACGACACAGAAGGTGCGCATCAGACCTGAACCGGAACCTGCGACCGATGCCGCTTGTCCTCGTACATCCTGGTGTCGGCTTCCTGAATCGCCGCGTCGAGGTCGCGCGCGTCCATGTGCACTTCCGCCACTCCGACGCTGAGGCTGAGGGCGTCCGGCAGGCCCGCGTCGAGAAGGGTCGGCGGAAGCGCCGCCTGCAGCTTCCGAGCGCGCCGCGTCGCTTCGACGCCGTTGCACGAAATCAGGACGACGAACTCGTCGCCGCCGAGGCGGAACACGTAGTCCGCTTCGCGCACCTGGCGGCGGATGAAGTGACCGACGTGCGCGAGCGCGCGGTCGCCGACGTCGTGCCCGAGCGTGTCGTTGACGTACTTGAACCGATCCACATCGATGTAGATGAGCGAGAGCGGCAGACCGAACCGCCGGTGGTGCTCCAGATGGTGGACCGACACCTCGCCGAACAGCCGGCGGTTGTAGAGCCCCGTCAGCGGATCCGTGATGGCAGCGTGGTGCAGCTCGGCGCGCGCCGCCATCAGTTCATGGTTGCTGTCGCGCAGCTCGAGCAGCATGTCTTCGAACACGAACAGATGCTGGCCGAGCGCGACGATCACGTAGGCAAGACCGTTCACGAGCAGCATCGCGCGCGACAGCCATTCCGCGCCCGCCCGGGAGGCGTCGACGTCGACCGATGCTGTCACGAGGCTGCTGGCCGCGGCGACGGCGAGTGCCGCGGACAGCGTATAGCCGCCCGCGAGCCGGTGGCGCTGACCGATGCGCCCCGCGTGCCAGGCGGTGGCGGCGTTCAGCGCGCCGATGACAAGGGCCAGCAGCGCGAGCCACACTTGCGACGGCAGCACCGCCGCCGCGACGGTTACGACGGCCAGCGCGCCGACGAGCATCGTCCCGTCGCGGCGCCAGGCAAGCGGCCCTGAGAATCGAAAGATGCCCGCGAGGAACGCCGCGGCGCTGGCGATCGCCGCGCCGCCGCCGACGGCCGGCTGCAGGAACGGGACACACGCCGCGAGCGCCCAACCCGCCGACCACAACAGAATGAAGACGCGACGCCGGTACGCCCACAGCAGGAGCAGGAGGCCGCAGGCGACCGTTGCGCCCATGCTCGCCGCAAGGCGGGGACTGATGGTGATCACGTCGGCGGACGGCGCCATCGGCCGCGATTTTACGTGGGCCTTCGCTCGGCGCGCCAGCTTCGGCGATCTTTCGTGACGAACCGTGTTTCCAAGGGAATTTCGCCGGCGGCGCGGTCGGGATGCAGCGGATCGCCCGGGATGACGAGCATGCGGACCCCGTCGCGCTCGACGAGTTCGGGCTGGCGGCGCGCCACCACGCGCCCGCGCGCCCACGCGATCGCCTCCTCGACGCTCCGGAACGGCTCCAGCTCCCGCAGCGTCGTCCAAGTCGGCGGCGGAAGCACGATGCGCCCCGACTGCGCCTGCGCGATCGCATCCGCGGCGGCGACCCACGTGCTCTCCGTCGTTTCCGTTTCGTCGTGCGCCGGCGTTTGCCCGGGCGGCACCCTCGTGAGGAAGAAGCGCGTGTCGAACTGGCGCGCGTCGATCGGCGGCGTCACCCAGTGCGCGAAGAGGACGAGCGCATCGAGCGCGAGGCGAAGGCCTTCGCGGGTGACGACGGCGCGAAGCGTCAGCGTCCGATCGTGTACGTCGGTTCGGTACTGACGGAATCGATCGTGCGCGGACGCGTCTGAGAGCCGGACGAACGACCCCGACTGGTCCCGTGCCAGCAGCACGCCGGCTTCTTCGAACAGCTCGCGCGCGGCGGCCACGTGGTACGCGAGCGCGTCCACTTGCGCCAACGACGCGAGCTGCCCCGAGGCGTGCGCGACGCCGTCGCACCACCCGTCGTCCGCGTCCCGGTCGGCCTCGTCGACGCGGCCGCCGGGAAACACCTGCGCGCCGCCCATGAACGCCGTCCGTTCGTGCCGGCGCACCATGAAGATGTCCGGCACATCCGCCCCGTCTCTCATGACGACAACGGTGGACGCCGGACGCGGATCGGCGGCGAACTGGCTCACGGCGTCATTATCGATCGCCCCGTCAGCTCGCGGTGGTCGAGCCCGGCGGCGCGATCCAGCTTCGCGACAATGGGCGGCAGCACAACGCGGACGCGCCATTCGTCCGCGCGTCCACCCACGGCCGCGAACGCGGCGGTCCACTCGCCCCACCAGGGCGTGACTCCCCGCGCGAGAGGCTCGACGATGAGGATGCGATCGCCGCGCCGCGCGCGATCGACGAGCCCGGTCAGCAGCGCCGCGCGCGAATCGTCCGGCAACTCGTTGACCGTGAACGCGGCAACGATGCCGGCGGGCGATGCGGCTTGCCCTCGGAGGGACAACGGGCGCGACACATCATCGCGGCGCACGCGCGCGTCGAGGCCGAAGGCGCGATACGTCTCCTTTGACCGTTCGACGGCCCAGGGATGCTTGTCGATGCCGACAATCGAGGGGCGCTGCCTGCATGCACAGGCCCAGGCGGCCCCAGCGGCTCCCGTCCCGCAGCCGAGGTCGATGATGCCTGCAACATCCCGCGCCGCGGGCGCCGCACGGACAACGTGATCGACGAGGAGGAAATGCAGAGGCCCGTAGAAGAGCGCGAACGCAGCCCGCTTGCCCTCGCCCGCGAGCGGTCCGCCCCGGGACGATGCTGCCAGGACCGCCCGGCGCTCGACGTACGCGGATGACAGCGCTCGTAAGGCGCGCGACACTTCTGAAAACTCGAGGTCGGCAAGGCACCGCGCCTCGAGCGCGGCCATCCACTGTTCGAACCGGTCGTCTGGCAGAGCTGGCTCCGTCGGCAGTGTATTTCGATCCGGGCCCCCGACACGCGTTTCCCGGCGCGTCGGGGTGGCAATCGGTATCCGAATTGCTTACTGTTGAGCCCTATCGGAGGTGAGACCGATGCTGACCGTTCGAAGAACTCTCGTTCCGTTCCTTTCCCTCGCACTTTTCGCGTCGATGCCTGCGCCGGTCCGGGGGGCAGGGGCCCCCGGAGTAGACGAAGCGTCGCAGCAGCACGTTGTGCCGCCGCAGCAGCTCGCGTCGACCGTCGGCAGCCATGTGGCCGATCAGGACGCCGACCGCGCGGCGATTCACCAGGCGCTCGACCGCGATGACGTCCAGAACATCGCCGCGTCGATGCACCTCGATCTCTCCCGCGCGCGGGCGACGGTCGACACGATGGCCGGCGCCGACCTCGCGCAGGCCGCCGCCGCCGCGCGGCAGATCAACGACACCGATCTCGCCGGCGGCGCGAGCACCGTCGTCATCTCGACGACGACGATCATCATCGCGCTGCTCGTGTTGATACTGCTCGTGGTGGCCCTGAAGTAGACAGATGATCCTGCTCGGCGCCGCGCTGGCGGCGGTATCGCTCTCGCTGGACGTTCCGTATCTTCCGCAGACGGACCAGCTGTGCGGCGGTGCCGCTGCCGCGATGGTGTTCCGCTATCTCGGCGACACGCATGCGGACGTGCGGTCGTTCGAGCCGCTCGTCGATAGGCACGCCGGTGGCATTACGACGGGCGCGCTCGTCGGGGAAATCGAGCGCCGCGGCTACTCCGCCGAGACGTTCGCCGGGACGATCGCTCTCCTTCGCGAGCGCGCACAACACGGTGAGCCCATCATCGTCCTGTTGAAGGACGGGCGCTCCGCGTATCACTA
>DASQHH010000914.1:0-10542 GCA_035632195.1 Vicinamibacterales bacterium | reverse complement strand
GCGGCCGCCGCTGCTCCGCGACGACTCTTTCAGCGCGTCGGGCAGGCGCGCGATGCGCGCGTGAGCGGCCGGCGCGAGGCTCAGCACCACGCCGCACGCAAGCGAGACGATGACCGTGAAGAGCGCGACCCGCACGTCGATGCGGGGCGAGACGAAGCTCGGAAAGGTCACCGGACTCGTCGCGAGCAGCATCCGCGTCGCGATCGACGCAAGCGCGAAGCCGCCCGCGGCGCCGATCGACGCGAGCACGCAGCCTTCGGTGACGAGCTGTCCGACGAGGCGCCCCCAGCCGGCCCCGAGTGCCGTGCGGACGGCGACTTCCCGCTGGCGCGCTTCGGACCGCGCGATCAGCAGGTTCGAAACGTTCGCGCAGGCGATGAGCAGCACGAACGACACTGCGGCCATCAGCGTGAGCAGGGCCGGGCGGAGATTGCCGAACAGTTCGACGTCGAGCGGGCTGACTTCGACGCCGCGCTTTTCGTTAGTGGCTGGGTACGCCTGCTCGAGCCGGCGCGAGATTGCGTCCAGCTCCGACTGCGCGGCCGCGACACTCACAGCAGGCTTCAGCCGCCCGAGGACCGCGAACCCGCGCGAGCCGCGCTCCGCCATCACATCGGGCGGCGCCCACAGGGCGAACGGCACCCAGAGCTCGGCGGCGTCGCCGATCCCCCTGAATCCGGGCGGCATAACGCCGATGACGGTGTATGGCCTCGGCGCGCAGCACAGCGTGATGGTGCGGCCGACGATCTCCGGATCCGCGTTGAAGCGGCGCTTCCAGAGACCGTCGCTGAGAATCACGACCTGCGCCGGCCTCGCCGCCAGATCCTCGTCGCTCCGGAACACACGGCCGCGAGCAGGCGCGACCCCCAGCAGCGAGAAGTACGGCGCGGACACGACCTCGGCGGCCACGCGTTCCGGCTCGTCGAGATCGGTCAGGTTGAACATCTCTCCATCGAACGCCGCCAGGTCGTCGAAGCTCTTCGCCTGCGCCCGCCAGTCGAGAAAGTCCGGATACGAGGCGCCGCGGCGCTCGACCCTGGACCGCACCACGTTGCCCCACAGCTCGACGAGACGGTCGGCGTGGGCGTACGGGAGCGCCTGCTGGCGGGATGCGTCCATCACGCTGAAGATCGCGGTGTTGCCGCCGATGCCGACGACGAGCGCGAAGAGCGCAACCGCCGTGAATGCCGGCGAGCGCCGCAGCGTGCGAAGCGTATAGCGGATGTCCTGCAGGAACCGCTCGAGCGGTTGAAATGTCCACAGGTCGCGGGTCTGTTCTCTCAAGTGCGTGACGTTGCCGAACCGCCGCCGCGCCTCGCGGCGCGCCAACTCCGGCGGCAGTCCCGCCGTGCGCGCGTCCGCCTCGCGCATAGCGAGGTGAAACGCGAGCTCATCGTCCAGATCGCGATCGAGCCGGCGGCGCCTCACGATCGCAAGCAGCCGATGGATGAAGGCTTGAAGGCTCACGCTGTCTGCATGACGCGCGTGACGGCTGCCGACACGCGCTGCCAGTACTCCGATTCCGAATGCAGATGGCGCCGGCCGACGGCCGTCAGCGAATAGAACTTCGCGCGGCGGTTGTTGTCGGAGACGCCCCAGTTCGAGCGAAGCAGTCCTCGGACTTCGAGGCGGTGCAGCGCAGGGTAGAGCGCGCCTTCTTCGACCTCGAGCACGTCCCGCGACGCGGCCTGGATGAACTGCACGATCGCGTATCCGTGCAGCGGCCCGCGGCCGAGAGTCTTCAGGATGAGCATGTCGAGCGTACCCGGCAGGAAGTCTCCCATAATCTATTTAGGTATTATACGGCGAGCGCACGTCCCGCGACATAGCCGGTCGACCAGGCCCACTGGAAGTTGAACCCGCCGATGCGCCCGTCGACGTCGAGCATTTCGCCGACGACCGAGAGGCCCTCGCAGACGCGCGATGCCATGGATGCGGGGTCGACCTCCGTCAGCGTGACGCCGCCGGCGGTCGCCTCGGCGTACGTGTAGCCGCGCGAGTCGATGACCGGCAGCGGGTACTCGAGGAGCGCGCGGACGAGCGTCCGGCGATCGTCGCGGGTCAGGCCGGCGGCCGCCAGGTCGTGCGGGAGGCCGATTTCGGACAGGAGCGCGCGCGCGAAAGACGCCGGAACGTCGCGCGCCAGCAGCCCGCTCATCGTCGCTCGCGGATGCTCGCGGGCCCGCGCCGTCCATTCGGAATCGATCGCGCCGAAGGTCGAGCCGGGCCGGACACTGACGGTCAAGCGGACTGCGCGCCCCTCCAGCCGTGCGCGCAGCCAGTGGCGCGACGCGTTCAGCGCCGCCGGACCGCTCACGCCGAAGTGCGTCCAGAGCATCGAACCGCGAATCCGGACGGCAACGCGGTCCTCGACCCAGATCGCGATCTCGACGTCCTGAGCGACGCCGCTCAGCGCCCGGTGCATGCTGCCATCGAGCACGAGGGGGACAAGCGCCGGGGTTGTCGGAACGATGGTGTGGCCGAGGGCCGCCGCGATTGCGTAGCCGGCGCCGTCGCTGCCCGACCTGGGGAGTGATTGGCCGCCTGTCGCCAGGACCAGTGCCGGCGCGTGCAGCGCGCCGCGGTTCGTCGAGAGCGAGAAGCCCTCAATGCCTCGAACCGCGGACATGACTCGGCAGCCCGGCCGCAGCTCCACCCCCGCGCGCTGCGCTTCAGCCAGCAGCGCCGTCAGGACGTCTCGTGCGCGGTTCGAGTCGGGGAACAGCTTGCCGTCTTCTTCCTCGTGCAGCGGCACGCCGATCTCACGGAAGAATGCGATGGTTTCGCCGACAGGAAACGCGCGCAGGATTCGGCGGACGATGACCGGCCGCCCGCCCCAGAAGTCGCGCTCAGAGACGACACGGTTCGTGACGTTGCACCGCGAGCCGCCGCTGACGAGGATCTTCGCGCCCGGCGCGCGCGCGCCGTCGAGAAGCGCGACCGAGAGTTGCGGATGGTGACGACGCGCGAAGATCGCCGTCGCGAGGCCGGCCGCGCCGGCGCCGACGATGGCGATGTCCAGCTAGATGCCCATCCAGTGCAGGGCGTCGCGAAGGCGATCGCCGGCACGGGACTTGTTCTTCCGGTCGCCGGGCCGCGAGAGCGTGAACTGCTGGTCGGCGGCCGGCGTTTCTGCGGCTTCAACCGTGAACAGTTCGTTCAGTCCCTCGACGTTGAGCGATTCTGCCGGAGCCGCCGGTTGGGCCGGCATGGCGCTCGCCGGGACGACGAGGTCGCCGGCCGGCGGCTCGTTCGCCGGCTCGGCCGGCAGCGCCACCTCGATGCCGAACCGTTCGATGGCCCACCGCATGACCCGCGCGCGCGTCTCCGCGTCCGGAATGTGCGACAGAGCCCGGCCGATCGTGATGATAGCGTCGAGCTCGGTGGAAAGCTGATCGTCTGTCTCCGTACGGGCACTGGTGTTCGCCGCCGGCGTCAAACGTAGTGAGCGTGTCGGGGAACCCTGATCGGACATGGACCTCGGGATCAATTTTACGCCTCGATTTATCGGCTCGACACAAAAGCATCGGTATCCGACGGCATTTCCGAGCGTTCGCCGCACGCGGCGCACCGAATGACGATCACCTTCTCGACGCTCCCTTCGGGCGACCGTCCGATGATTTCCGTTCGGTGATTGCCGCATTTCGGACACAGAGGTGGACGCGCCTGGGCCGTGTATCGCGCGCTGGAGTTGAAGTAATGAACCACGATGTCCGTTAAAGTCATCAAGAACTGGTCCATATTGAGAAATCGACTTCAACTGGTTCTATGTCAATGATTTGCCTGATGCCGCCTGGCACCAGCATTGATAGACATTGTTCCGAAATAGCTCACACTTGCCAAAACGGACGTCGTTGACCGGCAGGCACGCGAGTTGCGCTGAATTGCATTGAGGCGACATGGAATCTGCCCGGTTGAACTTGCCGCGGCCGACTCAGCCTCGCGGTCCTCGAACTGGCGAGCGCCGTCGCGCCGTGCGGACGCTTCAGAATCCTGCGCGCTCAGGCGGGCCACTGTGGCGGGATGGCGATGAGCTGTCTCCCACCGAGGAACTTGGGGGTAATCTCCGCGAGCTCGACGAGTGGCGCGCCGAGCGCGGCGACTGGGAGGAATGGCCGGAGCGGTCGCATGAGGACGAAGCCGTCGAGCCCGCCCCCGGGGTCCCGCGCGCCGACCTCGATCCCGTACGCGCATATCTGAGCGAGATCGGACGGCATCGGCTGCTGACACGCGCTCAGGAAGGTGAAATCGGCCGCCGGATCGAGGACGCGCAGCATGCGCTCGTAGGGCAGCTGGCGGCTGCGCAGCACGGTCTCGAAGTCCTCACGGCCCTCGCCGAGCGCGTGCGTCAGGGCCAGGCGCCGGCTGAGGACCTGCTGGTCGCGTCGGATGGGCGCGAGGTCGATCGCGCGGCGGCGCAGAGGACGCTGCGCGCGTTCGCGCGAATCGCCAAGCTCCAGCAGTTGATCTCGTGTCTGCGTCAGCGGGTCCGCGATCGCCACCGATCCGCGGCGGCTCACACCCGTGACGCCCGCGAGAGCGCGCACGCGCACGACGAGATTCGCCGGCTCGTGCTCGCACAGCCGCTTCGCCCGTCGGTCGTCGAGGCGGCCGTAGCAAAGCTGCGGGAGCAGCCGAAGCGCGACCGCGCCGCCGCCGAGGCAATCGAGTACTACGAGGAGGTGCATCGCGCCAAGCAGGAACTCATGCAGGCCAACCTCAGACTCGTGGTATCGATCGCGAAGCGGTATCTCAATCGAGGCCTGTCGCAGCTCGACTTGATCCAAGAGGGCAATCTTGGACTGATGAAGGCGGTGGACAAGTTCGACTACCACCGCGGCTTCAAATTCTCGACCTACGCCACATGGTGGATTCGACAGGCGATCCAGCGCGCGATCGCCGATTTCGGACGCACGATCCGCATGCCGGTCCATGCGGTCGACGCGCTGGGCCAGATCGAGCGGACGCGGCGGAAGCTGCACGAGGAGCTCGGCCGCCAGCCCACCGTGTTCGAGATCGCCGAACGCGTCGAGATGCCGCCGGACAAAGTCGACTTCCTGCTGCGTTCCGGCAAGACGCCGTATTCCCTCGAAACACCGCTGGCCGAGGACCTGTCGCTCGGCGAGGTGCTCAAAGCCGACGCGCCGTCGCCCGAGGAGGTCACCATCCGCCGCGA
The DNA here is from genome assembly GCA_035632195.1 of Vicinamibacterales bacterium. Classification (GTDB taxonomy): domain Bacteria; phylum Acidobacteriota; class Vicinamibacteria; order Vicinamibacterales; family CAVVIG01; genus DASQHH01. The sequence continues at coordinate 5,366 of DASQHH010000914.1, read as the reverse complement.
TCTGAGCCGCAAAGTCCGCAGCGCGCTGGCGCCCCTGACTCCGCGCGAGCAGCAGATCATCCGGCTGCGCTACGGCATCGGCGCCGATCGTCCGGAAACGCTCGACGAAATCAGCCGCCGCTTCGCGCTCTCCCGTGAGCGCATCCGCCAGATCGAGATGTCCGCAATGCGGAAGATGCGCTCGGCGAGGTAGACGAGCGAGGTAGATTAGAATGACGCGCTGAGGCGGTCCCTCATGCGCAGTCGCACCATCCATGTGCCGGCCGCGGCCCTCGCCGCGGCGGCCTTCACGCTTGTCCTTCCGCTTCACCCGCTCGGCGCGCAGCGTCCGACATCCGTCGACCGCGCCCCGAAGCTCCTCGTCCTCATCGCGGTCGACCAGATGCGCGGCGACTACGTCGAGCGCTTCCAGCAGCAGTGGACCCATGGCTTCCACCGGCTGCTGTCGCAGGGCGCCTGGTTCCGGCAGACGCTCTATCCCTACGCGAACACGGTCACGTGCGCGGGCCACTCGAGCATAGGTACCGGCACGATCCCGTCCGTCCACGGAATGATCCTCAACAGCTGGTGGGATCGGACGAAGAAGAAAGCCGTCAACTGCGTCGACGACGAGACCGTGACGACGATCAGCTACGGCCGGAGCGTGCCGACCGTCGGCGAAAGCCTCTCCACGCTGAAAACGACGACGCTCGCCGATGAATTGCGCACGCAGCTCAGCCCCGCGGGCCGCGTCGTCGGGTTCTCGCTGAAGGCGCGGTCCGTCATCACACTGAGCGGCCGCCGGCCTCTGGCTGTCGCGTGGTTCGACGACCTCGGCACCTGGGTGACGTCGACGGCGTTCTCGAAAGCGCCCGTTCCCGAAGTGGCCGATTTCATCGCGCGCAACCCCGTGGAACGCGACTTCGGCCTGGCGTGGGAGCGCGCGCTGCCGAAGGATGCGTACCTGTTCGAGGATCCGGCGATCGGCGTGCATCCCACGAAAGGGATGTCGAACGCGTTCCCGCATCTGCTCAAGGGCGGCGGCGCCGAACCGGATCAGATGTTCTACGACCAGTGGCAGACGAGCCCCATGATCGACGAGTACATCGGCCGCATGGCGCTCGAGGTCGCGGGGCGGGTGAAGCTTGGACAGACGGCGTCGACCGACATGCTCGCGTTGAGCTTCTCAGGGCTCGACAAGGTCGGCCATGACTTCGGGCCGAACAGCCACGAAGTGCAGGACGTGCTGATCCGTCTCGATCGGACGCTCGGCGATCTGTTTACAGGCCTCGATCGGCTCGTGGGCCCGGACAACTACACGGTGGCACTCACCGCCGACCACGGCGTCGCGCCGTTTCCAGAGCGCTCCGCTGCCGAAGGGCTCGACGCGGGCCGCGTGACTCCCGCCGCCATCACTGCGCAGGTCGAACAGATCCTCGGCGACACGCTCGGGCCCGGCACCTGGGTCGATCGTTTCATTCACAGCGACTTCTATCTCGCGCCGGGGGCGTACGAGAAGCTGACCGCGCAGCCGGCGACGCTCGCGCGCGTCCGCGCCGCCATGCGCGCGCTGCCGGGCATCCGCGAGGTCTATACGCGAGGGGAGCTCGCCGCCGATCGATTCGACGACGACCCGATCGGCCGCAAGATCGCGCACAGCTTCTTCGCTGCCCGCAGCGGCGATCTCATCGTGTCGGTCAAACCCTACTGGATCATTCAGGCGACCGGAACGACCCACGGCACGGCGTTCGGCTACGACGCGCATGTGCCTCTGCTGCTGATGGGCAAGGGCATCCTCCGCGGCGAGTACCTGACCCCGACGGAGCCGACCGACGTCGCCCCCACCCTCGCGTTTCTCGCGGGTGTGACGCTGCCGAACGTCCGCGGCCGTGTGCTGACCGAGGCGCTGGCGCCTCCGAGCGCGCCCCGTCGATCGTCGGACTGACGAAGAGCTGCCACTTATGACGCCGATCCTTGTGGCCGCGGCGATCGCGGCGCTGATCGCGTTCGCGGTGTTTCTGTGGCTCCGTAACGCCGGGGGGAGCGGCCGCCGGCGTCAGATTGAGCCGCTGGCGAACGGTCTCGAACGGCTGCGCCACGCCGCGACACGCGATGTCCGGCGGCGACCACCCGGTGCGGCCGATGCAATGACCGCCGCGCAGGAGGCCCTGTACGAGTCGAACACGCGAGAGATGCGCGACGCCGGCTTGTCCGTGCTTGGCGATTTCATCGAGGAGCAGGACGACGGAACGGTGATGGGCCGATCGCGCTGGTTCGTCGACGGCAGCGGCACCATCAGCGGCTGGTTCGGCGCGATTCCGGTCAAGAATGCGCCGGGCACATTCAGGACGCTGATGCTGTTCTTTTCGGAAACCGACGCCGGCCAGTTCGTGACGACCAGCCGCGGCACTCCCGAGCTCGGCCTCGCGCGCCCGCCCACGACACACCGTCAGTTCCTGCCGTGGAACGACGGCATTCCGAAGGCCATCGAGCGCCACCGGTCGTTCGTGGAAAGCGTCGGTGGCGCGGGTGCGGCGCTGCGCCGGACATCAGCCCTGGACGACGTCGTCGCGCTGCTCGGGCGTCAGCGCGCGCAGATCGCGGCGTGGCGCGCCGCCCAGCCGAGCGAGGCGCTGCTCGAGGCCGATGTCCGGAACGTCCTTCGGGAGCGGTACGCCCAGCTCGGTCCCGAGATGCTCGACTACCTGCGCGGCCGCTGATCGGGGCGAGACAGGAGACAATGTCACCATGCTGAAGGCGCTCGCATTCGCTGTCCTGGCCGTCGTCATGCTCCAGGTCGACGTGACCGGGGAGTGGGAGGCGACGTACGTCACGCCCCTCGGCCCGCAGGAGCTCAAGATGTACCTGCAGCAGGAGGGCCCGCGCATCAGCGGCCATACGACCTCGGAGTTCGGCGAAGCGACGATTCGCGGGTCGATTTCCGGCAGCGACGTGAAGCTGTCGTGGACGGAGGTCGACGGCGGCAAGTCGCTGGAGATTTCGGTGACGGGGAAGGTCGACGGCGGCACGATCACCGGCACCGCCAAGCTCGGCGATCGGGGCGAGGGCCGTTTCAGGGCCGAGAAGAGCGACGGCCGCTGACGCCGAATCGTGTCCGAAGGCCGAGCGCCTGGGACCATGACGCGTAGAACGAGCGAGAGCGACTGATATGCGGAAGGGGGGATTCGAACCCCCACGCTCTTGCGAGCGCCAGCCCCTCAAGCTGGTGCGTCTGCCAGTTCCGCCACTTCCGCATGAAGTGGAAAGATCTACTTGCCCGTGGGCGCGGTACTTCCCGTCGGTCCCGTCGCTGCTGGAGCCGCCGCACCGGTCGATCCGGTCGCACCGGATGAAGGCGCCGGTGCCGGCGTCGGCGTCGTCAACGGGGGTGCCGCCGGTTTCGGTGCCGGCGCCGGGCCAGCCGTTCCGGTCATCAGCGATCCGGGTCCCCGCACGCCGAGGATTGCCAGGGCCATCGCGCCGAGCATGAAGAGCACGGCGAGGATCGCCGTTGCCTTCGAGAGCACGGTGGCGCCGGAGCGCGCGCCAAACGCCGACTGGCTGCCGCCTCCGCCGAACGCTGACGCCATGTCGCCCTTGCCCTGCTGCAGCAGGATGACCATCAGCAGGACGATGCAGACGAGGACGTAAAACGTCGAAAACAAGTAGTAAACAATCATTTCTTGCTCAGGAAACCTCGATTATACCGCAGCCGCGCAGCTCTATCGTCTTATCCGGGGGCCCGTGAACCCCGCGCACTCATGACGATCTGACCAAAGCCCCGGACGTCCAGACTTGCGCCGCCGACCAGTGCGCCGTCGACGTCCGGCTCCGCGGTCAGCTCACCGATATTGTCCGGCTTCACGCTGCCGCCATACAGAATGTGGCATTGCTCCGCGGCGTCGCCGCCGAACCACTGCCGCAGTCGAGTGCGGATGTGCGCATGCGCTTCCTGCGCCCGAGCCGATGTCGCCGTCCGGCCGGTGCCAATCGCCCAGACCGGCTCGTACGCGACGACGATGTCCGCGACCTGTCCGGCGGTGAGGCCGTCGAGCCCCCCTTTGATCTGGCGATCCAGAACGTCGAGCGTCGCGTTCCGCTCGCGCTCCTCCAGCGTTTCGCCGATGCAGACGATCGGCGTCAGTCCCGCGCCGATCGCCGCGACGACTTTCCGGTTGACGTGCGCGTCGGTCTCGCCGAACAGCCGCCGCCGCTCCGAGTGCCCGACGATGACGTACTCCGCCCCCGCTTCCCTGACCATCTGGGCGGAGACTTCGCCGGTGAAAGCGCCCTCGCGCTCCCAGTAGACGTCCTGCGCGGCAACGCCGATGTTGCTGTTGCGCGCCGCTTCCGCTGCCGCATGGACGGCGGTGAACGGCGGCGCCACGACGATCTCCACGCCGCCGACGTCCTTCACCGCGCTCTTCAACTCTTTGACGAACACGACCGCTTCCTGCACGGTCTTGAACATCTTCCAGTTGCCGGCGATAAACGGGATTCTCATGACTTCTCTGTCAGCGCCGCGACTCCCGGAAGCGTGCGGCCGCCGAGGAATTCCAGCGACGCGCCGCCGCCGGTCGAAATGTGTGTGATGCGATCGGCGAGGCCAGACTTGATCAGCGCGGCGATCGAGTCGCCTCCGCCGACGATCGTCGTTCCGTGGACCCCGGCGACCGCGCGCGCCACCGCGTTGGTCCCGGCGGCGAAGACGTCCACTTCGAAGACGCCCATCGGCCCGTTCCACACGACCGTTTTCGCGTCCGCGATCAGCTTCTGATACGCGGCAGCCGTCGCCGGACCGATGTCGACTCCCATCCGCTGTCCGATTGCCGGGTCGCCAATCGCGAGCACCTCGTGCGCCGTGCCCGGCTCGATCTTGTCCGTGACGACGTGATCGATCGGCAGCGCCAGATTCACCTTCTTCGCCGCGGCATCCGCGAGGATCGTCTTCGCCGCGCCGACCTTCTCGTCCTCCACGAGCGACCGGCCGACGGGGAGGCCTTTGGCCTTGAAGAACGTGTACGCCATCGCGCCGCCAATCAGCAGGCGGTCGACCTTCCCGAGCATGTTCTCGATGACTTCGATCTTGTCCGACACTTTTGCGCCGCCGAGGATCGCGACGAACGGCCGCTCCGGTGATTGAAGCGCGTGGCCGAGGTATTGCAGTTCCTTCTCCATCAGGAGCCCCGCCGCCGCCCGCTTCATGTGGTGCGTGATGCCCTCGACCGACGCATGCGCCCGGTGCGCGGCGCCGAACGCGTCGTCGACGTACTCGTCCGCAAGGGATGCCAGCTTCGCCGCGAAGCCGGAGTCGTTTTTCTCTTCCTCGGGGTGGAACCGCAGATTCTCGAGGACGACGACGCCGCCGCCGGATCGACGGGTCTCGT
>DASQHH010000913.1:0-6905 GCA_035632195.1 Vicinamibacterales bacterium | reverse complement strand
CTTCTTCGGCAGCGCGCGAACACGACGGCGCGAGCACACGTGCGCCCTCGATCTCCACGACGCATACGCGGCACGCGTTCACCGGATGCAGCGTCTCGAGGAAGCAGAGCGTTGGCACTTCGATCCCTGCCTTCCGGCACGCCGTGAGCAGCGTGGCACCCTCGGGAACCGTGACCTTCTCCCCGTCGATGGTCACGGAGACGGTGCGCATTGACGTGCGACGGCTGTGATCGGTCGCGATCGTCGGACGTTGCAGTTGAACGAGCGGCGGAACGACGTCGGTCACGTGCCCGACCCCGCGCCGTTCAACACGCCGCAACGATGAATCGCCGACTCGATCGCCGAGTACGCGGTTTGTCCGAGTCCGCAGATGGAAGCGTCCTTCATTGCCAAGCCCACCTCGTCGAGGAGCGAAACCTCTTGTCGTACGCCGCCGAGCACCCGTCCGCTGGCGATACGATAAAGCGCTTCTTCCTGGCGGACGGTTCCCACGCGACAGGGCACACACTGTCCGCACGACTCGTCGCGGAAGAACAAGGCGATGCTGAGGAGGATCTGCTTCATGTCCACGGTGTCATCGAAGGCGACGACGACGCCGGATCCGAGCGTCGCCTTGGCCGCGCGCACGCCCTCGAACGTGAGCGGAATGTCCAGCTCGTCCGGGCGGACGAACACGCCGGCCGCGCCGCCGAGCAGGATCGCCTGAAGCGAACGTCTGTTTGCGACGCCTCCCGCGAGGTCCAGTAGATCGCGCAGCGTCGCGCCGAATTCGACTTCGTAGACGCCCGGCGCTTCGACGTTGCCGCTCACGCAGAACAGCTTCGTACCGGTCGACTGCTCGGTGCCGATGCGCGCGAACGCCGCGCCGCCGTGCAGCACGATCGACGGAACGTTGGCGAGCGTTTCGACATTGTTGACCAGCGTCGGCAGGCCGAACAGGCCCGCCTGCACCGGAAACGGCGGTTTGTTGCGTGGTTCGCCGCGATAGCCCTCGATCGAATTGAAGATGGCGGTCTCTTCACCGCAGATGTACGCGCCGGCGCCGCGCCTGATTTCGATGTCGAACCTGATCCCGCGACCGAGGATGTCGTTGCCGAGGAAGCCGTGCGCCGACGCTTCGGTGATCGCGCGTCCCATGCGCTCGGCGCCGATGGGATACTCGCCGCGAATGTACAGGAATCCGCGCTCGCACCCGGTGGCGACACCAGCGATCGTCATCGCTTCGACGATCGCGTACGGATCGCCGTCGAGGAGCACGCGGTCCTTGAACGTGCCCGGCTCCGATTCGTCGGCGTTGCAGATGAGGTAGTGCGGATGCGCCGCCTGTTTCGCGACCGCTTCCCACTTTCGCCCGGTGGGGAACGCGGCGCCGCCGCGACCCATCAGCTTCGAGTCGATCATCTCGCGGATGACCGCGTCGGGGCCCATCTCGATCGCGCGGCGCAGCGCTTCGAAACCGCCGCTGTTCGTGTACGCCGCGATGTCGGTCGGGTCGACCACGCCGATGCGCCGCAGAAGCCGGCTGCCGGTCTGCGCCGACGGCTCATTCGTGTCTTGGGGCAGCCGCAGCGTCTGCGTTTCCGTCATCTCGGCGGTCCAGTCCGACTCGGCGCGCATGGCGCGTGAGGGACGTCGCTTCGGGCGATGCGGCACTCGTCCGTCGCGCATGATCGTTTGCGCGTCGTCGAGCGTCATCTCCAGCACGACTTCCTCGCGCGGCAGCGGACCAGCTTCCTGCAGCAGCGCGGCAGGCGCGTAGTCGCACTGGCCGAGGCACGGCGAGCGCATCCAGACCGTCATGTCGTCGTCGAGATGGACGTGGTCGCCGTTCGGTCCGTGAGAGTGCGCGGGTCCGGCCGATGCTTCGAGCTGCCCGATCAACTCCGCCGCGCCCTTGCAGCGACAGGCGATGTCGTCGCAGACATGGAGCACGCGTTTGGGACGCGGCGTCGTCGACAGCAACGCGTAGAACGTCGCGACGCTCCACGCTTCGGCGGGCGGAACGTTCAGTCGAACGCAGACGTATTCGAGCCCCGTCTCGCTGATCCAGCCGACGCGCGATTGCAGCGCCTCGAGCGCGGGAAGCAGGAGATGTCGCCGCTCGCGCGCCTCACGACCGCCGTGCGCCACATGTGCGTCGTATCGTTCGCCGCGCTCGCCGCCGTCCCACGCCGACGTCGGCGGACCGAGCAACGTGTCGACCGCGGCACGCTCGTCGTCGGTCGGGACGGAGTGCCGCAGCCGCAAGTCCATCAGTCGTCTCCCGCAGCGGCGAGCGGCTCCGCGCGGCGCGCCGAACGCCGCGACGACGTCCGAATCGGTTCAACTCGCACCGCGCACGCCTTGAACTCGGCGGTGCCGGACTTCGGGTCGGTCGCGTTGATCGTGAGCAGGTTCGTCATGACGTCGTCCGGGAAATGCAACGTCATGAAAACTACGCCGGCACGAAGGCCGCGGTCGATGAACACCGGGGCGTCGAGCGTGCCACGCCGCGACGTCACACGCACGACGTCGCCGCCCTCGACACCGAGTCGCTCCGCGTCCTCGGGCGACATGTCGAGCGACTCGCCGCGATGGAGCGGAGAGAGGTAGCCGCCGCTCTGCACGCCTGTGTTGAACGACTCCAGGCGCCGGCCCGTCGACAGCATGAACGGATACTCTTCATTCGGCTGCTCGACGGGACCTTCGTGGTGCACGACCGAGAACGGCGCGAGCCGCCCGCGCTTCGCCGGATCGTCGTCCCAGAGTCGCGAATGCAGGAACTTGGTGCCGGGGTGATTCTCGTCCGGACACGGCCATTGGATGCCGTCGAGCTCCTCGAGACGCTTGTACGACATCCCGGCAAGCTGCGGCGAGAGCGCGCGAACTTCGTTCCACACATCCTCGGCCGTCGGCGAACCCCAGTCGTAGCCGAGCCGTTTGGCGAGCTGCGACATGATCCAGATCTCGTCGCGTGCGTCACCTGGCGCGTTGACGGCTTTGCGGCAGCGCTGGACTCGGCGCTCGCTGTTGGTCACCGTCCCCTCGCCTTCCGCCCACGTGGCTGTCGCGGGCAGTACGACGTTCGCGAGCTGCGCCGTCTTCGTGAGGAAGATCTCCTGAACGACGAGGTGGTCGAGGTTCTCGAGCAGATGGACTACGTGGGACGCGTCGGCGTCGGACTGCGCGGGATTTTCACCGATGACGTACAGGGCCGTGAGCTCCTTCGTCTCCATGGCGTGGATCATCTCGGAAAGATTCCAGCCGTCTTTCGGGATGATATCGCGGCCCCACGCGCCCTCGAACTTCGTGCGGTGTGCTTCGGTGGTGACGTCCTGGAAGCCGGGGAGCTTGTTGGGCAGCGCACCCATGTCGCCGCCGCCCTGCACGTTGTTCTGACCGCGCAGCGGGTTGCAGCCGCAGCCGTAGCGTCCGACGTGGCCCGTGAGCAATGAGAGATTGATCAGTGCCAGGACGTTGTCGACCGCGTTGTGGTGCTCGGTGATGCCGAGGGTCCAGCAGACCATCGCGCGGTCCGCGGTCGCATAGGCGTGCGCAGATTCGCGGATGACCTCGGCCGGAATGCCTGTGACGCGTTCGCCGAAGCTCAGCGTATACGGCTCCACGGCCTCGCGATACGCCGCGAAGTTCGTCGTGCCGCGCTTGATGAACTCGGCATGGGCCAGGCCGGCGTAAATGATCTCGCGCGCCATGGTGTTGGCGAGCGCGACGTCGGTGCCGACGTTGAGGCCGAGCCACGTGTCGGCCCACGCGGCGGACGAGGTGCGCCGCGGGTCGACGACGTGCAGCCGCGCACCGTTCTGGATTCCCTTCAATAGATGGTGGAACCAGATCGGGTGGGCTTCACGGGCGTTCGATCCCCAGAGGAAGGCGAAATCGCAATGTTCCGCTTCCTCGTATGAGCTGGTCGAGCCGCCCGCCCCCAGGATGGTCGTCAGACCGACGACCGAGGGAGCGTGTCAGGTCCGATTACAGCTATCGACGTTGTTGTTCCCGAACACCTGCCGCGCGAATTTCGACGCGAGGAAATTCACCTCGTTGGTCGATTTCGAGCAGCTGAAGATGCCGGTCGCTGTACGCCCGTTCTTCTCGAGATTCCGCCGAAAACCTTCGGCGGCCCGGTCGAGGGCCTCGTCCCACGTCGCGACGCGAAGCTCGTCGCCGTCGCGAACCAGGGGCTGGGTGAGTCGGGCGTAGTCGCCGGTGGTTGTCCGGGCTTCAAAACGCGGGGTCTTCTTCAAGCCATCTCCTTGATGGAACAGCCGTTAGTGGAGATTGTCCCGAGGAGCATGGGAGTTCAAGGGCCGTCTCGCTCCAGGCCAAGCGCAGCGCCACATTTCAGGTCGTACGAGAGCATTTAACTCACGAATTTCGCCGCTCGGAGTCACTCGTGTATCCTCGCTCAGCGCTTGTTCTTATTGCCGCCGTCGCCGCCGCGTGCGGCGGATCAGCCACACCGAGCAGCGCGCCGGTGCCGACGGCCGGCGGTGATCGCGTTTGGCCCGACGAAGGTCCAGCCACCTGGGCGCCGCGGCCGACCACGGCCGACATCACGGCGAACGACCTTCGCACTCGACTCTACCAGATCTCCGACGACTCGATGCAGGGCCGACGCATCGGTGAGCTCGGCAACTACAAAGCGACCACGTATGTCGCCGCCGAGTTCCAGCGCCTCGGTCTCAAGCCGGCCGGCGAGGGCGGCGGGTACTTCCAGAATCTCCCGTACGGCGCGTCGAAGGTGGACAGCACGCGCGCGCGGCTCATCGTCGCCGGCGTACCGGCGACACCGGGCACCGACTGGATTCCCACCGCGGCGGTCGCGAACAATCGCATCGCCGGCGACGCCAACGTTCGCGAGACGGTCGCGGTCTTCGTCGGCAAGTGGGGCGACTCGACGGCGGTGCTCGACGCCAACGCGATTCGTGGAAATGTCGCCGTGTTCACGTACAACCCACCCACCGGCGGACGCGGAGGTGCGGCCGGAGGTGGTGGAGGTGGCGGCGGTCGTGGAGGCTTTGCCGCCGTGCGCGACCCGCGAACCGCTGGCGCTGCGCTCATTCTCGTCGCCAGCGCGGACTCCACGCCCCGCGCGGTCACGGCGTCCGCGTTCGTCAGCCGAGCCGGCATGCGTCCCGAACCCATCTCCGGCCCGGCGGCCGCCGCGATCAGCGCATCGCTCGCGGCGAAGATCTTCGGCCGGCCACTGAGCGAACTGACGCCCGGCACCACCGGCGCCACGGTCAGCGCGAACTGGACGAACGAATTCACGCCCTCCAAGTACGCGGCGCGAAACGTCATTGCCGTGCTGCCCGGCTCCAACCCGAAGCTTGCCGGCGAATACGTGCTCGTCAGCGCCCACAACGATCACGTGGGCACGCTCCCCCGCCCAGTCGATCATGACTCGTTGCGCGCGTTCAACCGCATCATGCGGCCGCAGGGCGCCAACGACCGTCCCGGCGCGCCGACGGCCGAGCAGCAACACCAGATCGATTCGCTGATTCGCTACGCCCGGTCGATCCGGAAGCCACGGCTCGACTCGATCAACAACGGCGCCGACGACGACGGATCGGGCACGGTCGTACTGCTCGAGATCGCCGAGAAGTTCGCGAGCGAGAAGCCGGCGCGCTCGATCATCTTCGTTTCGCACCAGGGCGAAGAGGCCGGACTCCTCGGCTCGCGCTGGTTCACCGATCATCCGACGATTCCACTCGACTCCATCGTCGCCGCGCACAACATGGACATGGTCGGCAAGGGCCGCGCGAGCGACGTGAAGTTCGGCGGACCCAACTCCGTCCAGACGCTCGGTTCGCGGCGTCTGTCGCACGAGTTCGGCGACATCATCGATTCGATCGCCGCGCACGGCCCCAACCCGATGACGATCGATCACAGTTGGGACGTCCCCGCGAATCCGCTCAACCGGTTCTGCCGCAGCGACCAGGTGAACTACGTCCACCACGACGTGCCGGTGACCTACTTCTCGACCGGCTATTCGGAAGACTACCACCAGCCGACGGACGAGGCGCGCTACATCGACTTCGACCACGCGGCCCGACTCGCCCGGTTCATTCACGATGTGATGTTTACGATCGCCAACCGCGCGACCAAGCCGGCGATCAGCGGAGCGGATCCGTCGTACCCGGCCTGCCGGTAAGAGCGTGCCACGGCCGGTACTCCGGCAACCATCGCGGCTGTTCGATCTCAACGCAGATCATCGCAGACGAACGCAGAAGATGCCGCAGATCAGTTGATCGATCTGCGGCATCTGCGTTGATCCGCGTCGTCCGCGATTGCAAAAACGCTTCGCGATGTCCGGGTGGCGTGGCACTGCGTGTCCGACCTTGTGAATCGGGCGCCGGTCCAGCTGTTCCAGTCGACGGGCGCTTGTTTCACCTCGACATGGCGGAGGAGGTCCGACGGTTGGACGTCGCTGACCACCGTACTGCCGTTGGTGTACCGGACGGCGGCGCTTCTTTCAGCTCTGGTGTCTTCGATTGGCTCGCGCCTTTCTCATGCACTTCACTCGGCGTCCACTCCAGTATGGGGAGACGGGCTGCGTGTTCCAGCCGGGTTTCCAGTGCATGTCAGGACTGCGGGCTGCGTGTTCCGCGCGGTTTGCACTGCATGTAACGGCGGTGGGTGGTGGGTTCCGCGGATTTTCCACCCCACGTCAGGCCTGTGGGCTGTGCTTTCAGCGGATTTTCCACTCAACGTCAGGCCTGTGGGCTGTGGCCTTCAGCAGACTGTCCACTGTCCGCCAGGCCTGTGGGTTGTGGCCTTCAGCGGAGTGTCCACTGCCCGAAGGGCCTGTGGATGTGCGTTCGGTCGAGTTTCCACTGCCTGGAGGCCCGCCGGCTGGTGTGTTTCAGTCGTTTCCAGTCCGCGAGGGCCAGTGGACTCGTGTTTCG
>DASQHH010000912.1:0-12710 GCA_035632195.1 Vicinamibacterales bacterium | reverse complement strand
CGTCCGTCCGCGAGCGGTGAGCGTATACAGACGATCCGGATGAGCGCGCAAGAATCCGCGGTCGACGAGCGCGCGATGGAGGTCGACCGCCAGCGCGCCGGCCAGATGCGTATAGCACAGCCGGGCGAATCGCAGCTCCTTGACGCGATCCGATTCGCGCCGGCTCCGGTCGCGCGCGTCGACGTCCTCTCTGACCGGCGCGAGCGCGGCCAGCGACTCGATCGTCGAGGCGACGGAGGCATTCGCCAGGCGGTAGTAGCTGTGCTTCCCCTGCCGCTCGACCGCGAGCAGCGACGCGTCCATCAGCTTGCGGAGATGGAAACTCGCCGTCTGCGGCGCGACGTTGCCGAGCAGCGCCAGCTCGCCGGCCGGGCGGGCCTGGCCGTCCACCAGCGCGACGAGGATGGCCGCCCGCGCCGGTTCGCCGATGAGCCTCGCGATCTGCGCCACGTCCGGTGCCAGTTCCATGCGGTCATCGTATCGCGCCCGCGGCCCGGATCGATTCGATTGGCGTCGAACTAATCGCCGGCGGCGGGCTGTTACTGTCGGCAGCTATGACCAGACACACGATGTGGACGGGGGGAGCAATGGTGCTGGCGTCGCTGTCGGCGTCGGGCGCCGCGCCGCCGGCGGCCCGATGGACCGAGCTGCAGCGCCGCGCGCTTGGCGACATCAGGCGCGAGGGCGTCGAAATGCTGATCGAGATTCCGCCGGGCGTCTCGTCCGCTCGCCACAGCCATCCGGGCGACGATTTCGGCTACGTGATTGCCGGGACGATCGTTCTGCAGGTCGACGGGAATCCGCCGCTCACGGTGAAGGCTGGTGAGACGTTCTTCACCGCCCGTGGCCGCGTGCACAACGCGCGCAGCATCGGGCCGGCCGCGGCGAGGGTCGTCGACACCTACATCATCGACGAAGGCAAACCGGTCGTCATTCCGGAGTGAACCCCGCGGGCAGCGGCGAATCAGCTTCAGGGCGAGAAGCGCCGACGTCAGCACGAACGACGTCGCGTTGGCCGCGATGATCGGAGCGGACCGGAGGGCGATGCCGTAGACCAGCCACAGAAACACACCGCTGGTCAGCGCCGTCAGCGTCACGAACGACAGGTCCGCTGTCGACCGCGTGCGCCAGGCCTTCACCACCTGCGGGACGTACGCAAGCGTCGTCAGCGCCGCCGCGGAGTACCCGATCAGTTCGATTCCCGGGAGCATCCCGCTCGCCGAATTGTGACCGCGAATCGTGGTACCTTCAACCACCGTTCGCCATGACCTGTCCCGGATGCGGCGGCGCGATGACGGCGATTCCACTCAAGGATCGCACCGGCGCCGACATCGAAATCGACGTCTGCGACGCCTGCCACGCGTTCTGGTTCGATCAGTACGAGAACATCCGCCTTGGTGCCGGCGCCACGCTCAAGCTGTTCGAGATCATGGCGTCGCACGATCCCGCCGGCCAGCCGCTCACGCAGGCGATGAAGTGTCCGCGGTGCGGTTCGCACCTGCTCGACACCCACGACATGCAGCAGCGCGGGACGATGTTCGAGTACTGGCGCTGCCCGCACACGCACGGGCACTTCATCACGTTCCTGCAGTTTCTCAAGGAGAAGGACTTCGTCCGTCCGATGACGCCCGAGCAGATCGCCGAGCTGCGCGGCAACGTCCAGACGCTCAACTGCGCCAACTGCGGCGCGCCGATCGATCTCGCGAAAGGCACGGTCTGCGCGCACTGCGGGTCGCCGCTGACGATGCTCGACATGAAGCAGATCGCGGCGCACGTCCACGAGCTGCAGCAGCAGGCGTCGCCGTCGCCCGATGTCGAGATCGCCAGGCAGTTCGCCGCCGCGGTCGCGACCATGGCGGCGAAGGAACGCACCGTGCACGCTACCGGACAACCGGTCTGGAACGGCCTGCGTTCGATCGTCGACTGGCTCGCGAAGAAGAACTGACGAACGTCCAGCCCATCCGCAGCAGATCGGCCAGCGCGTCGCGATGGACGCGGTCGAGGCGCACCAGTACGCACGGGTAATTCACGTAGTGCTCTTTGATGTAGAACGTGTCGGGATCGGCCTCGAGCAGTTCGTCGCGATCCTTGAAGGAGATCCGGACGGCGAGCGAGCGCGGCTCGGCAGACCGGTGGGTCGGGACGACGGCGAACATCTTGCCGCCAACTTTGAGGGCCGGGGAACCGTACGCCTTTCCTTCTTCCGCGCCCGCTAGCTGGAGCCCCAACTGGCGGACGGTCGCCCAGGTCGTCCGAGCAGCCACCGTGTCAGTTAACAACGGGCTGGACGGTTCCGTCCAGTGGTCATGCGCCTGACAGCCGTCCTCGCCGTCGCCCTGGTCGCCGGCACCACATCCACCGGCCGCGCGATTGATCCACCCACAGCGGCCTCGGCCGTGCACGAATGGGGAACCTTCACGTCGATCGCGGGCGTCGACGGAAGGCCGGTCCAGTGGACGCCGCTGGCCGGACCCTCGGACCTGCCGTGCTTCGTCGTCCGCAACCGGCTCGAAACGAAGGGGAGTCTGCGCGGGACGGTCCGGATGGAGACGCCGGTCCTGTACTTCTATGCCGAGGCGGACACGCGGGCCAGCGTCCGCGTGCGCTTCAACGGCGGCGCGTTCACCGAGTGGTTCCCGCCGGCGTCCGTTACCGGCACACCGATGTACGCGCCCAACCGGAGCGCGATCACGTGGGCCGAGGTGAACGTTCGGCCCAATCTTCCGGCGGAGTTTCCTGTCGAGTCCGGCTCGAGCCACTACTATCGCGCGCGCGACACGGACGCGTCGCCTCTCGTCTCGGCCGGCGAGCGTGAGCGGTTCCTGTTCTATCGCGGCGTCGGGACGTTCCCGGTGCCGATCGCGGCGATCGTCGCGGGCGACGGCTCGGTCCTCGTCTCCAGTCCGCCGGGCGATCCCGTCGGCGACGTGGTGTTGTTCGAGAATCGCGGCGGCGCGATTGCCTCGGAGGTCCAGCACCTCGACGCCAGTCACGCCGTGCTGGCGCCTTCGGCGCCGCTGACGGGAAATACGCCGCCTCTCGAGGAGCTCGAGCAGATTCTGGTCGCGCACGGTCTCTTCGAGCGCGAAGCGCACGCGATGGTCGAGACGTGGCGCGACTCGTGGTTCGAGGAAGGCGCGCGGCTGATCTATATCGTGCCGGCGGCGCTCGTCGATCGGGTGCTTCCGCTCGAGATTGCGCCCGCGCCCGACACGGTAAGACGCGTGTTCGTCGGACGCCTCGAGCTGATCACTCCGGCCACGCTGAAAACAGTCGGCGACGCGGTCGCCGCCGGCGACCAGGACGTTCTCGCGCGGTTCGGCCGCTTCCTCGAACCGATCGTCAAGCAGCTCGGCGAGAAGGGTGTGTCGATTCCGTGGCCGTCCGATCACTGTCCGGTTACGGCGTCGTAGAGCCCCCGAACGATAGAGGTACTTCGCAACCCAGCTGAGACGAACGTTTTCCGCTTCTGGGCAGGTCTCACCGATCTTTTATCCTCACGCTTTCACAACCGGCGGAAAACGCTGGGGTTTTTGCGCGGTCGTACGGTCGTGCTCTGGCACCCGTGTGGCACTTCCGGCCGGCCATGAGACGTCTGACCCTGGCCGTTGCCGCAGTGCTGGTGGTGGTGGCCGCAGCGGCGCCCGCCCGTGGTGCCGAATCGTTGTGTGATCCGGCTTATCAGGACTGCCGGACACCGCTGCTCAACCTCATCAACAACGAGACGGTCGGTATCGACGTCGCGTTCTGGTTCATGACCGACGCTCGTTACGAAGCGGCGTTGCTCAACCGGTGGAAGGCCGGCGTCCCGATCCGCGTGATCGTCGACCCCAGGGCGAACCCGACCTACGACGGCAACGCACAGGTCCTCCAGGATCTGGCGAACGCAGGCATCCCGATGCGGTACCGGCTGGCGACCGATGCGGGCATCCTCCATTGGAAGATGATGCTGTTCGCCGGACAGAACATGGTGGAGTTCGACGGGGCGAATTTCAGCCCGACCGCGTTCGTCTATACGACGCCCTACACCAACTATGAGTGGGAGTCGATCTACTTCACGGACGATCCGGCCATCGTCAACAGCTTCAAGACGGAATACGACAACTTCTGGATGGACGACAACGTCTACTACGGCAACTACGCGAACATCGTCGAGCCGCGGACGCGCGTTTATCCGACATACTCGATCGATCCCGACCTCAACTTCCCGCAGGAGCAGGACTACGCGCTCCGCATTCTCAAGCGGTACGCCGCGGAGACGCAGAAAATCGACGTCATCATGTACCGCATCACCGACGCGCGGCATCCCGACGCGATGATCGCCGCCATGCAGCGCGGCATCCCCGTGCGAGTCCTCGGCGACACGCTCGAGTACCGGCTGCCCAGCCGGCTGTGGGCCGCCTACAACCTGGATCGGCTGTACGCCGCAGGCGTGCCGGTCCGCGTCGCGTCGGCGAACGACATCAACCACCAGAAGTTGGTCATCCTTTACGGGCAGGCGATGGCCGTCTTCGGCTCGTCGAACTGGACGACGCCGTCGGCCAACCAGCAGCAGGAGCACAACTACTTCACGACGAAGCCCTGGATGTTCCAGTGGTTCTCCGATCAGTTCGAGCGCAAGTGGAACAACACCGCGGGCAACGAGTCCGTCCCGTTCGTGCCGCTGCCGCCGGACAAACCGGTGATTCTGTCCCCAGCGCCGGGCGCCGTCGGCGTCGATCGATCGCTCGAGTTGAAGTGGGACGGCGGTCCGTGGGCGCACATCTACGACATCTACTTCGGGACCGACCCGAACCCGCCGCTCTTCGCGGCCAACCAGCAGCTCGGCCCGACCGATCCCGCCAATCCGACGGCGACGCAGCACTTCACGGTGCCGCTGATGCAGCCCGGCACGACGTACTACTGGCGCATCGTCGGGAAGACGATGGCGGGGCTGACCGCGAAGAGCGCGATCGTCGGCTTCACGACGGCGGGCGCGGCGCCGCCCCCTCCGCCGCCGGCCGGCAGCGCGGCGACCGTCGTGCTGTGGACATGCACGGACGTGGCGCAGGCGAACATTTCCGGCGCCTGGCAATTCGTCAACGATTCGACGGCGGCCGGCGGCTGTGCGCTCTGGAACCCCGATCGCAACAGCGGCAAGATCTCGCCGCCGCTCGCGTCGCCGGCCAACTATTTCCAGACGACGTTCGACGCGGTTGCGGGCGTGCCGTATCACGTCTGGATCCGCATGCGCGCACAGGCCAATTCGACGTCGAACGATTCGGTGACGTTCCAGTTCGACGATTCGATTGATCAATACGGATCGCCGCTCTATCAGATCGGCACGGCGGAGGGAGGCGAGACCGCCCTGAACGATCCGTCGGGAACCGTCAACGGATGGGGGTGGGCCGACAACGGGCTCGGCGGGCCCGCGACGCTGCTGGACTTCCCCTCGAACGGTCCGCACACGATCCAGATCCAGCAGCGCCAGGACGGCGCGTACGTCGATCAGATCGTCATCAGTCCGGATGCGTTCCTGTCGGCCATTCCGGGCGGGACGATCAACGACCACACCATCTACGGCAGCACGATCGACGGCGCATCGCCGCCGCCCGATCCCGCGTACTATCCGCCGCCGCCGCCGATTCCGGCGCCGTGGCAGCAGACCGACATCGGCGCGGTCAACATGCCCGGCTACGCGAGCTTCGACAGCGGCTCGTCCGTGTTCACGTCGGAGGGAGCCGGCGCGGACGTCTGGGGCGCCGCGGACGCGTTCCACTACATCTATCAGCCGCTGAGCGGCGACGGCACCATCGTCGCGCGCGTGGCCTCGCTGCAGAACACGAACGTGTGGACGAAGGCCGGCGTGATGATCCGCGAGTCGCTGGCGGCGGGTGCGACCAACGCGTTCATGTTCGTGGCCTCGACGAAGGGATTGAATTACCAGGGACGGACGGCGACCAACGGCTCGACGGCATCGCTGGCCAGCCTCGTGAAGCCGGCGCCGTACTGGGTGCGCGTCGATCGCGCAGGCGACACGTTCACTGGCTACCGATCGCCCGACGGCGTGACGTGGACGCAGGTCGGCACGTACACGATCCCGATGGCGTCGACTGCGCTCGTCGGGCTCGCGCTGACGAGCCACAACGCCGACGCGACTGCGGTGGCGACGTTCGACAACGTGCTCGTCAACAACCAGCCGACGTGCGGCTACACCGTCTCGCCGTGGAGCGCGTCGTTCACCAGCGACGGCGGCAGCAGCGCCGTCAGCCTCACGACGGGACCGAACTGCACGTGGACTGCGGCGACCGGCGACACGAGTTGGCTGACGGTGGACACCGCCACCGGCGCCGGTTCGGCCACGGTAAATCTGACGGCCGCCTCGAATGCCGGGGCAGCGCGATCGACGACGTACACGCTCGGGGGACAGACGTGGCCGGCGTCGCAGTCGGGGGCGAGTTGCGGCCTGACGCTGACGCCCTCGAGCCAGAACGTTCCGAACTCGGGCGGCACGTTGACCATCGACGTGACAGCAGGCAGCTGGTGTTCGTGGACGGCGGCGAGCAGCGACTCGTCGTGGCTGTCCGTGACGGGCGGCGCATCGGGCACCGGCAACGGAACCGTGACGGTCAACGCGGCAGCCAACGCCGCCGGAGGACGGACTGCGTTCGTCACGATCGGCGACAAGACGTTTACCGCGGCGCAGGATCCCGCGCCGTGCAGCTACTCGATCTCTCCGGCCTCGCAATCGTTCGCCTATGGAGGCGGATCGTCGACGGTCGCCGTCACGACCGGCGGCTGGTGCAGCTGGACCGCCGCCAGCAACGATACGACCTGGCTGACTGTGACGGCCGGCGCGTCGGGAACGGGCAACGGCAGCGTCACGTTGAGCGCAACCGTCAATGGAGCGGCCGCGCGGAGTACCACGGCCACTATTGCCGGCAAAACACTCACGGCTTCGGAGGCGTCGGCGCCGTGCGTCTTCACGCTGTCGCCGGCGAGCCAGTCGATGTCGTATGCAGGCGACAGCGGATCCTTCAGCGTCAGCGTCGGCAGCTGGTGCAGCTGGACCGCGTCGAGCAGCGCACCCTGGCTGTCGATCACCAGCGGTGGATCGGGCAGCGGCGCAGGCGCGGTTTCCGTCGCGGCGGCCGCGAACAACGGCGGCGCGCGCTCGGCGACCGTCTCCGTCGGCGGCCAGACGTTCACAGCGAATCAGGGCGCCCCGCCCGCGCCGACGAACTGGTCGAACCAGGACATCGGCGCCGTCGGCATCGCGGGCGCGACATCGTCCGACTCCACGGGCGCGCAGCTCACCGTCACCGGTGCGGGTGCGGACGTGTGGGGGACATCCGACGCCCTCCAGTACGCGTATCAGACGCTGAACGGCGACGGGTCGATCGTGGCGCACGTGACGAGTGTGCAGAACGTCAACGCATGGACGAAGGCCGGCGTGATGATTCGGGAAACCACCGATCCCGGATCGGCGCAGGCGTTCATGCTGCTGTCGTACAGCAAAGGCACCGCGTTCCAGCGGCGTGAAGCGACCGGGGGAACGTCAGTCAACACCACCGGATCGACGACGCTCGCGGCGCCATACTGGGTGCGGCTCGACCGCGCCGGCAACACGTTCACCGCGTATCAGTCGCCCGACGGCGTGATGTGGTCCGTCGTCGGCACGGACACGATTCCGATGGCGGCGGTTGTCCTCGCCGGGGTCGGCGTCTCGAGCCACACGACGACCGCGACGGCGACGGCGACGTTCGACAACGTGTCGATCGCGGCCGGAGCGCGTCCGGGCTGGGTGCATCAGGACATCGGCAGCGTCGGCGCCGTGGGGACGGCGACGTACGATCCGAACGCCGCTGCGTACAGCGTGAAGGGAGCGGGCGCGGACATCTGGGGAACCGCCGACGCGTTCCACTTCGCGTGGCGGCAGATGTCAGGCGACGGCGTCGTGGTCGCCCGCGTCACCGGTGTCCAGAACACCAACGCCTGGACGAAGGCGGGCGTCATGATCCGGGAGACGCTCGATCCGGGCTCCACGAACGCGCTGATGCTCGTGTCCTCCAGCAAGGGACTGTCGTTCCAGCGGCGCGTTGCCGCCGGCGGCGTCAGCACGAACACGGCCGGAGCGCTCGTCGGCGCGCCGTACTGGGTCAAGCTCGAACGCATTGGCAGCACGTTCAATGCTTACGCGTCACCGGACGGGGCCGCGTGGACGCTGGTCGGCACCGACACGATTCCAATGGCGGCCAACGTGTACGTCGGCCTGGCCGTGAGCAGTCACACGTCAGGAACCGCGGCGATCGGCACGTTCGATAACGTCAGTACGCCGTGACGATGCCGTAGTGATCGGAGGGTGCCGCGTCGCCGGGCGGCACCACTCCGAACCGTTCTATCGAGACGGGAGCGATGCCTTTCGACCACGCGTAGTCGATGCGCTTCCAGGTGGCGCCTTCGGGATGTCCGCATCCGGCGCGGTTCGTCATCCCGGTGAAGCCGGATTCAGTGTTGTGCAACGCGGCCCAGGCGTCGGTGTAGCCGGCCGCGCGCAGGACGTTCAGCGAGCTGTTGTTCGGATTCTGGTTGCAGACGCGGTCCGGTCCTTCGAAGACGTTGAGGTCGCCGACGAGCACGTGCGGGCCGCGCGCGCTCGACATCATTTTCACCGTGTCGCGAGCCTGGCTGTCGAACGTGTCCTGCGCCGACGGGCCGGTGCCCGCCCAGTGGGTCACGAACACGTCCAGCGTCTGCCGGCAGTCTTTCGCGAGACACACCGCCGTGCCGAGCGTCCACGCCGTGTCTTTCGGGTTCTTGTTGCGCGACGTGTCGAGCTGCAGCCAGCGCGGCGATCCTCTGATGCCGTAGCGCGCGACCAGCGCCGTTCCGTTGCGCTCGTCGGTCGCCGTGTTCCAGGCGAGTGCCTGCCGCACCGCCGATGGCTTCGCGCAGTTCCACGCCTCTGCGAGTCCGAGCGCGACCACCGCAGGGTCGGCGGCCAGGTCGGCGAGCGCCCGCTGCGTGGCGCCGACACCCCATGCGTTGACCGGTTTGCTCTTGTCCGTGCAGTTGTCGGCTTCGGCGAACGGTGCTGCGTGTCCCCGCAGGGGCTGCGATCCTTTTCCCGAGCGGATGTTGTAGAAGGCGATCTTGATCGGTGATTGAGCCAGGGGCACGAAGGTGGAGGAACCGAACACGAAGGACACAGACACAAAGGCCACAAAGGCCTGAATGCTCAGTCTCGGGGTTTCGCTACAGTACATACCGACGATTGTCGTGTCGATTGATGAACTGCTGGAACTCCGCGTATGTCATTCCCGCGATTCGCTCGATCTCCTCCTCAATCGTTCCGTGCGCCGGCACGTGGCCGGACAGCACGATGCGCTCGCGCGTGAGATCGATGATCGCGATGCTGCGCCGGTCGCTGCCCCCGCGATAGCTGAGCAGCCGGAACGCCCGCGCGGTGCCATTGCTGCCGAATGTTGCTCTCTGATCGCTTGTCACGTCCCTATACATCTCGCCGTCGCACTCGATACATGTGCCCACGGGGACGTACGGCTGCTCCCAGTCGCCGAGCCGGGCGCCCCGGCCCGGGACCGGCTGCCGTCCGCTGACCGGCGGCACCGAAAACGCGCGGTGGAAGAACAGCGACGTCGTCTGGACGTGACCGCAGATCGGCGCGAAGCCGGTCATGTCCACCTCGAGCAGGCCGTAGCCGCGCAGCGTCTTCGCCGACTCGGGCAGCCAGTCGGAATTGTCGAGGATGATCAGTCCGCCGTCGCGCAAGCGTGGAATCGCAGCGTGGCAGCACTTCAGCCGCGTCCGCCCGCGCGCGGGGCCGTCGACGACGATGACGTCGAATGGACCGCGGGCAGCAATCGCGTCGGGGAACCTCGACAGGTCCGGCTCATGGATCAGCTCGGCATTGGGCGGCAGCCTGGCCTTGAGCGTCGCGCACCACTGCTCGTCGTCTTCGACGCTGACCACTGATTTCGCCTTGCCCGCCCAGAAGATCGTCGACATGCCCGCCCCGTACTCGAAGACGGTGCGGTCGCTGAAGTCGAGCTGGCGGACAAACTCGATGGCCGGATACGTGTACCACGGGAGCGGATTGCCGGCCGCGTCGACGGCGCGCTGCGACTTGACGCTCTGGACGTGCGCGTAGTCGCGCCACAGCACGCGCGCTGCGCGCAGCGACGGCATCCAGTGCGTGGACAGCCACCAGGGACGGCGCGACGGAGACTCGGAAGGCGGCAACCGGGGTTGCATAAACGGCCCTGGCAGCAAGGACCGGACCAGCCGGCGCCTCGGCGGGGTCAGAGGTCTCGTGGGCGGGGTCAGACGTCTCACGGGGTCAGACGTCTCACGGGGTCAGACGTCGGACGTCTGCGCGGTGCTGAAGCGATCCGTTGCGCGGAGGACGCGGCGGACCTCTTCAATCATCTCCGTCAGCGTAAACGGTTTGCGAAGCACGCCGGCAACCGACGGAATCGGCATCGAGAGGTCGGCGGCGTTGGCGATGACGATAACGGGGATCTCGCGGGTGCGGAACCCCTGCGCCAGCCACTGCGTCAGCCGGCCGTCGGGCATCGCCGGCAGCGACCATTCGGTGAGGACCAGACGCGGCGGCGATTCGAGAATCCGCGCGAGCGCCTGCTCGCCGGTGTCGGCCTCGCTGACGTCGAAGTTCAGGCGATGCAGGTAGCGCGCGCACGGACGCCGGGCGCCTTCGTAGCTGTCCGCGAGGAGCAAGGCGGGATAACGTCCAGGACGGTCGTACGGACGGCGGCCGCCGCGCGGCACTCGCCGCCTATCCGGCTCTCCGCTACGGTGAGATTCCTGCATCGGCGCGTGATTTTGAGCAACTGGAGTGCCAATTCATAGCAGCGCATATTCTCACGTCTCTGCCCAGGTGAAAGCCCGCAAAGCAGCCAATGGATTAGCCGGTCGGGCAACGGGCTGCCCACGGAGATCGACGCCGGCCGCCCTGCTGGTAGAATCGGCGCCACGATGAAACCAGCCATTTCGCAATGTTTTCGTGTGGCGGCAGCGGCCTGCGCCGCGGCCGCGATTGCCTGTGGATCCTCGTCGTCTTCGACCACGACGCCGACCACCACGACGCCGACCGTGACGTCCGTCACGATCACCGGCACGGCGCCTGCCATCCCGAACTCCGCGCAATTCACGGCGACGGCGAACATGTCCGACAACACGACGAAGGACGTGACGGCCATATCGCTGTGGAGCTCGTCGAACACGGCGGTGCTCACTGCCGTTGCGGGTCTCATCACCGCGGTCACGGCGGGCGACGCGTCCGTCAGCGCCACATATCTGGGCATCACGGGGACGAAGTCGGTCTCTATCGCGAAGCCGCTGCCCTACAGCGTCAGCGGCACGGTGACCGACGCCTCGACGAAAGGGCCGCTGCCGAACATCATCGTCGCCGGTCTCGACAGCTCGCTGCAGGCCGGGTTTGCCACGACGGACGCGAACGGACGTTACACGATCGGGAATCTCCTCGCCGGTTCAGCCGTCATAAGCGTCACCTCGCAAGGCATCTACATCGGCTCGAGCAAGACGATCACGATCTCCGGCAATACGACGGCCGTCGATTTCGCGCTCGCACACGTGAACATCCCGTAGCGCCACGGAGGGTCGTTGATGGCCGTCGATCGCCGGACCGTCGATCTGTCCGCCTATCCCGATCTCGTCGTCATTTACCTCGGGATGCGCGTCAACGCGCTCTACGGCCTCAAGACACTGATAGGACTCGGTCCCGGCATCCAGGGTGTGGCGAAAGCGAATCCAGACGGCCTGCTCCTGCACGAGGACTTCATCGTGTCGCTGTTTCCCGTCCACGCAGGAATGCGGCAGTACTGGCGCGACTTCGAGTCCCTCGAGAAATGGGCCCGGTCCGATCCGCATCGCCAGTGGTGGCAGTCGTTCCTGAAGGACTCCGGCGGCACCGGCTTCTGGCACGAAACGTACTTCATGCGCGGCGGCATCGAAGCGATTTACGACGATGTGCCCGTCCCGATCGGAATGATGCACTTTGCGCCGCTGAAGCCGGCGCGCGGGCCGATGTTCTCGGCGCGGACGCGCGCCGCGCGCGAAGGGACGCCGCCGCCGGCGGTCGTCACCGAACAGGATTTCTACTCCTGATCCACGCCCGCGCGACGTAGACGAGCGCAATCGCCGACGCGGCGATCACGATCGGGCTCGGACCGCGCGGAGGCGATGGCTGCGGCACGCCGCGGGAGGCGAGCATCTTCGACAGCACGTTGCGCGTGACCTGTTGCGCGACCGTGCTCGTCCGATCCGGGTGCCACACCGGCGCGTTATAGCCGTCGAGGCCCCAGCTCCACTGCATCGATCCCGTCGCGAACACCAAGGCGCCGCTCGGCGCCGTGTAAATCGTCGCATCCGAATACTTCGTTCGTGAGGTGCCCGGTACCGTGTACGGAGAATGCGCGAGGCGCTGAATGCCGGCCGGGGGATCGGCCGACAACGCGTCGACTTCGTAGCCGAGCAGGCCGACGAGATGGTCGCCTTTGCGCACTCCCGTCCCGGCGAACGCCCAGTGCGCCGCAGCGTCGACCACGATGTCGCCGTCCACCGGATCCGCGACGTACATGACGCCGACGAGCCGATCCTCCGGGCGCGAAGTGGGCCGCTCGCGCCAGCGTCCGGTCACGCGGCGATCGTTGCGCGGATCGCCGTCGATGGCC
>DASQHH010000911.1:0-4428 GCA_035632195.1 Vicinamibacterales bacterium | reverse complement strand
CGATCGACGACGTCCATGGTTTCGCGGATGTAGATGCCGGGCTGCGGCTCGAACGGCGTATCGCTCGCGAACAGCACGTGGTCCACGCCGAAGAAGTCGAGCCCGCAGCGCATCCCCGCTTCGGCGCCGAACAGCGCCGTGTCCGCGTAGAACATCTTGAAGTACTCGATCGGCCGCTTCTTCAACTGTTTCAGCACCTGTGTGTAGTCGACGTCCGTCGACCGCGTTCCGAGCTGGTCCCAGCCGTGGCCGACGCGGCCCTCGAAGTAGGGAATCATGCCGCCCATGTGGTGCGTGATGATCTTCAGGCTCGGATGTTTGTCGAACAGTCCTGCAAAAACGATGCGGGCCATGGCGACGGAGGTTTCGTAGGGCCAGCCGAACGTCCACCAGATCTCGAAGAGCGACTGTTTCTCGGTCCTGTAGTCCGGCATGTCCGCGCCGCGCGCGGGATGAATCCACAGCGGCCGATCGCATTCCGCCATGATGTCGAACAGCGGCAGAATGCCGGGCGACGTCAGCGGCGCGCCGTTGACGTTGGTGAACACCTGCACGCCGCACGCCCCGAGGTCCGTCATCGCGCGGCGCGCTTCGGTGAACGCCGCGTCCGGATCGTTGAGCGCGATGGAAGCCACGAAGCCGGGGAAGCGATCGCGGTGCTTCGCCACGAGCTCCGCCAGACCGTCGTTGCCGATGCGGGCCAGATCGCGGGCTTCCGCCGCGCCGCCCATCGTCTCCAGCGGCGGTGAAGGCATCGACAGAATCTGCTGGTAGCCGTCGCCGAACCGGTCCATCAGCCGCAGCCGGGAGTCCAGGTCGTGCAGGTTCTGGATGCCGCGCACGCGCTTGCCCATGTCCTTCTGGGCGCCGGCGAGCTCGAGCATCCTCTTGTAGAAGCCTGCCGGGAAGAAGTGGTTGAACGCGTCCAGTTTTCGCACGGGTTTCATCTCGGGTCTCGCAAGCGCGTCTGAATGGCGAGAATGTCGTCGAGGCGGTCGAAAAAGAGGTCGATCAGCCGCGGATCGAAGTGCGTGCCGCCGCCGGCGCGCATGATGCGCAGCGACTCGTCGTTGCTGAACGCGACCTTGTAGGGCCGCTCGCTGGTGACCGCGTCGAACACGTCCGCGACCGCGCAGATGCGCCCCCAGAGCGGGATGTCTTCGCCGGCCAGCCCGTTCGGATAGCCGCTGCCGTCCCATTTCTCGTGATGGTTGAGCGCGATCACGCGCCCGGCCTCGAGCACCTGCGACGCCGAGTTGGCGAGAATCGCCGCGCCGGTCAGCGGATGCCGGCGCATCAGGTCCCATTCGGTTGCGTCGAGCGGGCCGGGCTTCTGCAGCACCGCGTCGGGGATGGCGATCTTGCCGACATCGTGCATGCGGCTCGCATGCAGCACCAGCTCGACTTCCTCGGCCTTCAACTTCAGCCCGCGCGCGATCACGGCGCAGTACTCGCTCATCCGATGGATGTGGCGCGCCGTCACTCTGTCCTTGTATTCGGCGACGACGGCGAGGCGCTCGACGGTGTCGAGCTGGGCGAGATACGTCCGATGCTGGGCGTCGCACGCATCGTAGAGCGTCAGCCGCAGTTCCGCGCTCCGCTCCTCGACCAGCTCCTCGAGATGATCGCGATACAGCTTGAGCGCGTCCTGCGCGTCTTTCATCTTCAGCAGCGACGCGGACCGGATGCGCAGCTCCGCTTCGTCGACGGGCTTCGCGATGAAGTCGTTTGCGCCGACTTCGACCGCGCGGAGACGGTCCTCGCGGCTTGCCATCGCCGTCACCATGATGACGGGGACGTCCGCGCCGTGCCCGTCGCTGCGGATCCGACTGCACACCTCGAATCCGTCGATGTCGGGCATGACGACGTCGAGCAGCACGAGGTCGATGTCGGGCGTGAGGCGGGCGAGCCCCTCAGTGCCGTCGCGCGCGGACACGACGTCGTGGCCGAGACCTTCCACGAGCCGCTCCGTCAATCGTCTGGTGGTGTTGTCGTCGTCGATGACCAGGACGCGCCGCCGCACACGCGTATCATATCCGCGCGCTCCCATGAAACGACTGATCTGGCTCGTCGCGGCGATCGGATTTCTGTTCGACACCTACGAGCTGCTGATGCTGCCGCTCATCGTACGCCCCGCGCTCGTCGATCTGCACGCCGCGCCGGTCGACAGCGGGGCGTTCAATACGTGGGTCGGCGTCGTCTTCTATGTGCCGGCCGTCGCGGGCGGGCTGTTCGGCATGATCGGCGGGTACCTGACGGACCGCCTCGGACGGCGCCGCGTGCTCGTGTGGAGCATCCTCATCTACGGCGTTTCGGCGTGCGGCGCCGCGTTCGCGACGGACGTCTGGACCTGGCTGCTGTTCCGCTGCGCGACGTTCGTCGGCGTCTGCGTCGAGTTCGTCGCGGCGGTCGCGTGGCTTGCGGAGCTGTTCGACGATCCGGCGGAGCGCGAGCGTGTCATCGGCTGGACGCAGGCGTGCGCGTCGCTCGGCGGGCTGCTGGTCAGCGGCGCGTACTACCTCGTCGTCTCGTATGCGGATCGGCTGCCGGCGGTCCGCGGCGGCCACGAGCCGTGGCGCTACATGCTGATCTCCGGCCTCGTGCCTGCGATTCCGCTCATGCTCGCGCGGCCGTTTCTCCCGGAGTCCCCTGTGTGGACGGAAAAGAAACGGGCCGGAACGCTCACCCGTCCGAGTGTCGGTGAAATCTTCCGGCCGCGCTTCCGCACCGTCACCATCGTCACCGCGGTGATGATGACGGCGGGCTACGCCGCGTCGTTCGGCGCCAACCTGCAGGTGCCGCGCATCGTGCCCGGGCTGCCCGAAGTGCAGGCGATGACCCGGGTCGCGCGCGAGCAGACGATCGGCCTCGTGCAGTCGCTGCAGGAGCTCGGCGGGCTCGCCGGCCGGATCGCGCTCGCGTTCCTCGCCGTCCGCGTCGTCTCGCGCCGCCGGCTGATTCGCGCGTTCATCGTGCCTGGCGTGGCGATCATGCCCGTGGTGTTTTTCATGGCGGCGATGCGCAGCCTGCGGCTGGTGGAGGCCGGGACGTTCCTGGCGGGATTCGTCACCGTCGCGCAATTCAGCTTCTGGGGAAACTACCTGCCGCGCATGTATCCGACCCATCTGCGCGGTACCGGCGAGAGCTTCGCCGCGAACATCGGCGGACGCATGCTCGGGACCGGCGGCGCCATGGTCACGGCGCAGCTGACGACGCTGATGCCCGGCCTCTCCCCATTCGCACAACTCGCGAACGCAGCCGGAGCAGTGGGCGTCGTCAGCTTTGCCGTGGCGCTGGCCGCGTCGGCGTGGCTCCCCGAGCCCGACGCCGCGGCGCTGCCAGAGTAAGAGCAACCGCCGAGTTCGCCGGCCCGATGGAAGGCGCGCTTGACGACGTCGGTGCAAGCTGCGCGAGATCGATCGATGCTACTGCGCGCGTTCAGCGCGATTCAAGCTCAGGGGAAAGCAAGCACCGGTCGCTCAGCGCTGCCGGCCTGCCATGTCTCGCTGCCGCAGGATCTGTTCGCCGGCGGCGAACCGGGAGTCGACGAGCGGCCTCGGCGCGATGCCGAACGCGATGAGCGCGATCACGAGCGCGACGAGCGTCCACGCCTCGCGGCGGGCGAGGCCGAATCGCAGCGTCGAATGGGCGAGCGCGTCGCGGCGCCCGCAGAACAGCGCGAAGTACATCCGCAGCACGGCGAGTCCGGTGAGCGCCGACGCAATCACGACGGCGAATCCCATGACCGGAAAGAGGTCGACGGCTCCGTCGACGAGCAGCTCCTGGCCGACGAACCCGATCGTGCCGGGAAACCCCGTGCAGGCGAGGCCCATTGTCAGGAAGCTCACCGCCAGCAGCGGCGTCCGCTCGTAGCCGCCGTGGACGCTCGTCAGGTCGAGTCGCCCGCGGCGCGCCTCCAGGACGAGCACGCATCGCGCGAGACCGCCGAACGCGAGGCCCGCGGAGAGCCAGACGACGAGTCCGCCGGCCAGCGCGCTGACGCTGGTGCAGTCGAGGCCGGCCATGACGAGCGCCGACTGGCTGACGAACAGATAGCCGCATGCGCGGCGCGCGCTGCTCTGGACGAGCGCGAGGGCCGCGCCGTACACGGCGGTTCCGAGCGCCAGGACGGCGATCAGCCGCAGCATCTCCGGCGACGCCCGCGGCACGATGAGGATCACCGTCATGTAGGCGCCAATCTGCGGCACGTTGAACAGAATCGCCGGGCCCATGCGACCGTAATCGAACACTTCCGGCACCCACGCGTGGAACGGGAAGATCCCCTTGCGGACGAGCGCCGCAACGACGATCAGCCACAGGCCCGCAGTTTCCAGCGCCGTGTCGTGCACGCCGGGACCGACCAGCATCGCCACGCCGATCGCGAACAGCACGGTCGAGAATCCGAGATAGACGGCGACGGTCCGCCGC
>DASQHH010000910.1:0-2014 GCA_035632195.1 Vicinamibacterales bacterium | reverse complement strand
TACAGGCGCGTCTCGCGGAACTTCCGCTCGATGTCGTAATCCTCCGCGAACCCGAAGCCGCCGTGCGTCTGGACGGCGACGTTCGCCGCTTCCCACGACGCGTCCGCGGCGAGCAGCTTCGCCATGTTCGCCTCGGGACCGCACGGCTCGCCGCGATCGAACTCTTCGGCTGCGCGGAAGCGCATCAGGTCCGCCGCCTCCGCGTTGACGTGCGCGCGCGCGATGGGAAACTGCACGCCCTGGTTCTGCCCAATCGGCCGGTTGAAGACGACGCGGTTCTTCGCATACCGCGCAGCGCGCTCGATGAACCAGCGCGCGTCGCCGATGCACTCGGCGGCGATGAGAATGCGCTCGGCATTCAGTCCGTCGATGAGATACCGGAAGCCTTTTCCTTCCTCGCCGACGAGAGCGTCCGACGGCACCTCGAGGTCGTCGAAGAACAGCTCCGTCGTCGCGTGGTTCATCATCGTGCGGATCGGGCGGATGGTCAGCCCGTGCCCGACTGACCGCCGCAAGTCGACGAGCAGAATCGACAGCCCGTCCGTCCGCTTCGTCACCCGCTCGATCGGCGTCGTGCGGACGACGAGCAGCAGCAGGTCCGAATGCTCCGCGCGCGAGATGAACACCTTCTGTCCGCGGACGAGGTATGCCGCCCCTCGACGCGTCGCCGTCGTCTTGATCTGCGTCGTGTCGGAGCCGGTCGTCGGCTCGGTCACGCCGAATGCCTGCAGCCGCAGTTCGCCGCGCGCGATTTTCGGCAGGAACTCGCGCTTCTGCGCGTCCGATCCGTGCTTGAGAATCGTGCCCATCGTGTACATCTGCGCGTGGCACGCGCCGGCGTTGCCGCCGCTGCGGTTGATTTCCTCGAGAATGATCGATGCGTCGGTGACGCCGAGTCCGGCTCCGCCGTACTCCTCCGGGATGAGCGCCGCCAGGTAGCCGGCTGCGGTCAGCGCCTTCACGAACCCGTCGGGATAGGCGCGCTTCGCGTCGAGCTCGCGCCAGTACGCGTCGGGAAATGCCTTGCAGAGATCGCGCACTTCGCGCCGGAGATCGTCGCGGACGGCATCCTGATGATGTTCGACGGCCATGCGCCGCGCCATGATACCGTTCTGGGTTCCCGCATGTCTTCCGTCGCCGATACGATCGTCAGGCACCTGCGCGAAGCGGGCGTCCGCGCGATTTTCGGCATGCCCGGCGGCGGCAGCAATCTCGATCTCATCGAAGCGGCCGGCCATGCCGGACTGCCGTTCGTGCTCACGGCCACGGAGACCGGCGCCGCGATCGCAGCGGCCGCGCAGGCCGAGCTCACCGGCAAGCCCGGCGCATGCCTGACGACGCTCGGTCCGGGCGTCGCGTCGATTGTCAATGGCGTCGCGTGCGCGTTTCTCGAGCGCGCGCCGCTCATCGTGATTACCGACGCCGCGCCGGCGCGCGGCACGTTCGATCACCAGCGAATCGATCACCGAGCCTTGCTGGCGTCGGTGACCAAGTGGTCGGCGTCGATCTCGACCGACAACGTGGACGACGTGATGCGCGACGCCGTCGCGCGTGCGCTTGCCGTGCCGGCCGGACCGGTGCATCTCGAGCTGTCGAGCCGATGACCGCGGTCCGGCCGCTCGTCATCGCAGGCCTCGGCGCCCGGCGGGCCGACGACGTCGCGGCCATCCGCGCCTTCTGCACGACCCGCGGCATCCCGGCGATGGTCACCTACAAGGCAAAGGGCGTCGTGCCGGATGCCGATCCGGTGTTCGCCGGCGTCTTCACCAACGGCGCCATTGAAGGCGACATCGTCGACCGCGCCGATCTCCTGATTGCAATGGGGCTCGACCCGGTGGAGCTGCTGCCGCGGCCGTGGACGCGCACCGTTCCGGTCGTCGCGTGGGGACGCTGGCGGGTCGCCGAAGGGCACGTGAAGTTCTCGAAGCAGATCGTCGGCGAAATCGGGACCGCGCTCGAATCGATCGGCCGGGAGCTCGGGTCGTCGCAGTGGGAGCTCACCGCCGTCCGCCGG
>DASQHH010000909.1:0-3925 GCA_035632195.1 Vicinamibacterales bacterium | reverse complement strand
TGAAAGACGTGCGTCCGATCGGCGAGCAGGCTGCGCAGATCTGCATCCTGGATGCGACGCTCGACGAACCGGAAGCCGGGCCGGCCGGCGACACCGGCTAGATTGCGTTCTTTGACGGCGCGGGGATAGTAATCCGTGAAGCAGTCGATGCCGGCAACGTCGTGACCCTGCTCGAGCAGGCGCTCGCAGAGTGTCGACCCGATGAAACCGGCACAGCCGGTCACGAGGGCGTTCATCGCTCGGTCGAAGCGTTGCGCTCCACCAGCGCCTTGACGCTCTCAGGCAGGCGGCGCGGTTTGCCGTTCATGTCGAGCGCGGCGTGAATGGTGTGGCCGAACGCAAGCGTGACGTTGTCGACGGGCCGGACGAGCTCGTAGCTGAACTTCACCCGCACCGGCGAAATCGCTTCCCCCGTCGTCCTCAGCTCGAGCTCGTCGTCGTACTTCGCTGGCTGTCGATACTCACAGTGCGATTCGATGACCGGCAGCTGCAGCCCGTCGCGCTCCATGTCGCGGTAGCTGCCGCCAGCCGACCGCAGGAGGTCCGTGCGGCCGACCTCGAACCAGACGTAATAATTGGCGTAGTAAACGACTCCCATTTGATCCGTTTCGGCGTAGCGGACGCGCACACGCGAGATCGTCATCGGGTGGCGGACGTCACGGTCGGCAGGCCGGCCACCGCCGCGGCCTTGAGCTCGCGGACGGCCCGTTCGGGATCCGGCGTGTGAAAAACGGCCGATCCGGCGACGATCATCCGGGCGCCGGCGGCGACGACCCGTCCCACGTTCTGAATGTCGATTCCGCCGTCGATTTCGATGGGCGCAGCGTTGCCGGCCCGGTCGAGGAGCGAGCGCACCTCGCTCACCTTAGACTCGCTGCGGGGGATAAAAGTCTGGCCGCCAAATCCGGGGTTGACCGACATCACCAGGACATAGTCCACGTCGGCGGCAATCTCGGTCAGGGCGACGACTGGCGTTGCAGGATTGAGCACGACGCCGGCCTTGCAGCCGAGCGCCATGATGGCGTGCACGGTCCGGTGGAGGTGCGGCAGCACCTCGACGTGGACGGAAATCATCGACGCGCCGGCCTTCGCGAATGCGTCGATATAGCGGTCCGGCTCCTCGATCATCAGGTGGACGTCGAGCGGAACGCGCGCGACCCTCCGGATCGACTCCACGACGGGTGGCCCGATGGTGATGTTCGGCACGAAATGGCCATCCATCACGTCGACGTGAATCAGGTCCGCGCCGCCGCGCTCCGCAGCCGCGATGGCCGAGCCGAGCGCCGCGAAGTCGGCGGAGAGAATCGACGGCGCGATCAGCACGCTCAACGACTCACCTCCAGCGATATCGGTTCGCCGGGCTGAATCTGGAATCCCGCCTGCGGACTCTGACGGATGACGATGCCTGCGGCGACGCCGGGGTACGGCTGCGAGCCGACGACCGCGACGCGAAATCCGTGGTTGCGCAGGACGTCGGCCGCGCGGTCGCCGTTGACGCCGATCAGATCCGGCATCACGTAGCTGGCGCCGCGCTCGCCGCGGTTGACGAGCAGCGCGACCTGTCCCGCTGCGCTCTTCTCCGGCGGGTTCTGCGCGACGACGACGTCGGTCGGCATGTCGGACGACTGAATCTCGGATGTCGCGGTCAAAAGCAGGCCGTCCTGCTGAATGCGGAGCTGCGCGGCCCGCTCGGTCTCGCCGACGAGGCGCGGCACAGTCGCCGCGCGAGAGCCTGCGCTCAGCCACACTCGGAGCGTGCGGCTCGTGCGCGACGTCGTGCCGGGCGCCGGCTCCTGTGCGACAACCCGTCCGGCCGGGATCTTGGGATCGGGGCGCCGAATTTCGTCGACTCGAAGCACCAGACCGAGATTGCCTGCCGCAGATGTCGCCTCGTTGGTCGTACGGCCCGTGAGATCGGGTACCTGGACGTCGCGCGTCCGCAGCGCAATCCGCATGGCACCGGCAGCGAAAAGCAGGTACGTGGCGCCGAGCGCCGCGATGAGCAGCAACACCTTGCCGGCGGTCCAGACGCGGGTTGTGAGGGCCATCGAGCGAATCAATTGTAGCGGACGAACGCGGCCGCGAAAAACGCTTCGAGCTGGTGGACGTGCGGTTCGGTCCGCAGATGGCCGCCCGTGTCGACAAGCTCCGGCGTAAGGGATCCGCCAAATGCGGCGCCTGAGAAGGCCGGCGTCGTCGCGAGGAACGCCGCGGCGATGCCTTCGTTTTCCTCCGGCTCGCCGGAGCACGTCGCGTAGAGCAGACGCCCTCCAGGCGCGACCGCCTCCGCCGCGTGCTGCAGCATCGTCAACTCCGCAGCGGCAAGCGCCTGGAGGTCATGTCCGTGGCGCCGCCAGCGAATGTCGGGATCCCGGCGCAGCGTCCCGAGTCCCGAGCACGGCGCGTCGACGACGACAAGGTCGAAGAGACGCTTGAAGGGCAGCCCGCGGAGGAGATCCGCCTGCACAAGCTGAACGGACGCTCCGGTGGCGGTCACCGTGTGGCGCAGGAGTTCCATGCGGCGCGAGCGCACGTCGCAGGCTACCAGCAGTCCTTTGCCTGCCATCACCGCAGCCATCGCCGTCGTCTTGCCGCCGGGAGACGCGCACGTATCAAGGACGCGCATGCCGGGCTCCGCGTCCGCCGCCAACGCGACGAGCTGCGACGCTTCGTCCTGGACGACATACAGTCCCTCGTCGAGGCCGGTACCGCGGAGCGGATAGCCCTCTTCGACGATCAGCGCATCGGGAGCGAACCGCCCGCGGCGAACGCGGATGCCGTCGGCCCCCAGCCGTCGGACGAGGTCGTCGCATGTCGTCCGGAGGCGGTTGACGCGCAGGGTCAACGGGGCCGGCGAGTTGTCGAATTGGCACCACGCCTCCGCGTGTTCGAAGCCGAGGCGGTCGTACCAGCGCGCCGCGAGCCAGCGCGGATGCGAGAGCGTGATGCTCAGGTACTCGAGCGCGGCTTCACGGTCGTCTGGGTCGACGGGCCTCGGCGGCAGCGGCAGCGCGCTGCGCTTGCGCGAGATTGTGCGCAGCACCGCATTGACGAATCCGGATGCGCTGCGCTTGCCGGCCCGCCCCGCCAGGTCCACTGCGTCGTCGACGACGGCGGAAGCGGGCACGCGGGTGAGGTGCAGCAGCTGATACGCGCTGAGGCGGAGGATGTCGACGATTTCTGGATCCAGCCGATCGAGGCGGCGCCTCGAGAAGGCGACGATCAGGTGGTCGAGCGCGGCGCGCCACCGCTGGACGCCGGTGGCGATGTCCGCGGCGAGCGCGCGGTCGCGGTCGTCGTCCAGGCGGCTCCGCGCGAAAGCGATGGCCGTCGGCAGGTCCGCGCTTCCCGCGGAAAGGGACGCCAGCGCCTCGTAGGCAGCGACGCGCGCCGGCGCAATCATGGCGCCGCTGCGAGGCGGTCGCCGATCGCGAGCCGATGGCCCGCCAGAAAGTCCCGCACCGACATCGGACGCCTGCCTTCGGCCTGGAGATCGGTCAGGCGCAGACGGCCGGAGCCGGTTCCGACGACCAGGCGGTCGCCGGCCGCCTCGACAATCACTCCAGGGCGCTCCTCCTTCGCGCTGCGCGCTTCGGCGGACAAGGAAGCCTCGTGCGCCTCGATCATCGATCGCAGCAGAATCAGTCGCTTGCCGTCGTGGAACGTGAACGCGTGCGGCCACGGATGCAGCCCGCGTATGCGGTTGTGGATGGCAGGCGCCGGCGAGGTCCAGTCGATGACCCCGTCCTCTTTGGTCAGGCGAGCGGCGTATGTCGCCTCTGAATCGTCCTGGCCTTCTTCGTGCCACAAACCGGATGCAATCGCATCCAGGGTTTCGGCCAGCAACCGCGCGCCGATCACCGAAAGAGCGTGCTCGACAACATCGCTGGTCTCGTCGGGCCCGATCGCACGCATGGCGTGCGCC
>DASQHH010000908.1:0-2319 GCA_035632195.1 Vicinamibacterales bacterium | reverse complement strand
TCGGCGATCGCCTGCGCTACCACATCGACGCTGACCGGGCGCCCGCCGGCACGCGGGTACCGCGGCTCGCCGTCCAGACCCTGGTCGAGAACAGCGTGAAGTACGCCATCTCGCCGCGGCGCGAAGGCGGGACCGTCACGGTCCGGGTGGACGGCGAGCACGGACGCGTCCGCGTGTCGGTGCAGGACGATGGTCCCGGCTTCGATGCGGCGGCACTCCCTGAAGGCCACGGCTTGATGCTGCTCCGGTCGAGGCTGAGCATGCTGTTCGGGAATCGCGCGGCGCTGGCGATAGACGGCCGTCCCGGAGCCGTGCGCGTGACAATCGAGATGCCCGGGGGGCAGCAATGATGCGCGCCTTCGTGCTCGACGACGAGCGGCTTGCCGTCGGCCGGCTGACGCGCCTGCTCGAGGAGACCGGCCGCGTGACGATTGCCGGCAGCGACAGCGATCCAGAGTCGGCGCTCGCGTTCCTGAACGCACATCCGGTGGACGTCTTGTTCCTCGATATCCAGATGCCCGGCATGACCGGCTTCGAGCTGCTCGAACGCCTGGACCGCCAGCCGCTGGTCGTCTTCACGACGGCGTACGACCGCTACGCGTTGAACGCTTTCGAGGTGAACTCGATTGACTACCTGCTCAAACCGGTGGAGCCGGAGCGGCTGACGCAGGCGCTCGACAAGCTGGACCGCATCCAGGATTCCGCTCGACTGAAAGCCTCGCGCTCCGACGTACGCGAGATTGCACGCCAGCTGGCCGCGGAACTCGCGCCGCAGCGGCGGCTCGACCGCGTCGCGTCGAAGGTCGGCGAACGGACGACGATCCTCGACGTCGCGCGGATCACGCATTTCTTCTCGAAGGACAAGCTCACCTTCGCCGTTGCCGACGGCCGCGAGCACATCGTCGACGTGACACTCGCGGAGCTCGAGGCGCGGCTCGACCCGCGCCGGTTCGTCCGCATCCACCGCGCCACCATCGTCAATCTGGCGTTCGTGCAGGAGTTGTTTCCCGCGGTCGATGGAGGCGTGCTCGCACGGCTGAAGGGCGAAAAGAGGACGGAACTGAGCGTTGCGCGGGACCGCGTCCGCGAATTGAAGGAGCGCCTTGGCATCTGAACCCGGAAGGGCGCCGGTGCCGTCCGGCTCAGCCCTGCGCCCGTCGGTTACCGATCCTGCCCGTTCAACCTCCTGGATGGCCCGTTCACTGAAAGTGTGATCGGTACAACCCGTGCAGCGACTAGTATTTAGCGTATGCACAAGCCTATCAAGTACGCCGAGAAGGCCCTGTCGGTCGCCGCCAACGGCGCCTGGGTCGTCTTCAACAACTTGAACAAGATCAACCAGGCACCGTCGTTCACGCCGAAGTGGTCCGACAAGCCTTTGCTGAAGTCTTACGAAAAGACGAAGCCGCCGCTTGGCTGGCCGCGCGAGACCGACTCGCTGTGCCCGACGTGCACGCGCGAAGCGCGGCAGGCAATTCTGGACGGCAAGAAGGACGTCAGCACGCTGTTGACCGAGAAAGTCGGCGAGATCAAGGCGACCATCCTCGAGCGCGACGGCAAGATCCTGATGGTGAAGGACTGCCCCATTCACGGCCACTTCGAGGACGTGATGGCGATCGACACCGACTTCTTCAAGCACCTGGAAGAAGTCTTCCCTGGCCGAGACATCCGCGCGCATGCCGACGAGAAGCTGCACAA
Source organism: Vicinamibacterales bacterium (assembly GCA_035632195.1). GTDB lineage: Bacteria > Acidobacteriota > Vicinamibacteria > Vicinamibacterales > CAVVIG01 > DASQHH01. The sequence goes on along the minus strand of DASQHH010000908.1, from coordinate 621 downwards.
CCACGGTTCCTCGACGATCAAGCATGGCCGCGGCGCGGTCCTAACCGTCGACCTGACGAACCGCTGCAACATGATGTGCGACCCGTGCTTCATGGATGCCAACCAGGTCGGGTTCGTCCACGAGTTGTCGTGGGAAGACATCAAGATGGTGCTGGACAACGCGATCAGCATCAAGCCGCGGCGCCAGATGTCGGTGCAGTTCTCGGGCGGCGAGCCGACGATTTCTCCGTGGTTCCTCGACGCGGTCCGATACGCGCGCAAGGTCGGCTACAACAGCGTCCAGGCGGCGACCAACGGCATCGAGTTCGCAAAAAGCCCGGAGTTCGCCAAACAGGCGGCTGACGCCGGGCTGCGGTACGCCTACCTGCAGTTCGACGGCATCGGCAACGCGGCCAACTCGCACCGCAAGGTGGGCAACCTGTTCGACGTGAAGCTCCGCGCGATCGAGAACCTGTACAACGCGGGCGTCGACATCGTGCCGGTCATCACGATCGTCAACGGCGTCAACAACGAGCAGGTCGGCCGCGTCATCGAGTTCGCGCTCGACAACCCCAAGAAGATCAACTTTCTCTCCTTCCAGCCGGTGTCGTGCACGGGCCGCGACGAGGAAATCACCGACGA
>DASQHH010000907.1:0-4459 GCA_035632195.1 Vicinamibacterales bacterium | reverse complement strand
GCGCTGGCCGTCGATCCGCCGGTGCTGCTGATGGACGAGCCGACGGCTTCGCTCGATCCGCTGCGCCGTACCGAGCTCGGCGAGCTGCTGCAGACGCTCCTCCGCGACGGCAGGACGCTCGTCGTTGCGACGCACGACGAGGAGTTCGCGCGTCAGTTCTGCGTCCGTGTGCTGCGGATGGAAAACGGCGTCGTCGTCTGAGCGGCCAGCGATTAAGGGGGCTGTCCCCGAGTGCGGGGTCTGTCCCCGAGCGAGAGCTCTGTCCCCAAGTCGAGGGCTCTGTCCCCGCGTGCGAGCTCCGTCCCCTGACGGAGTTACGCGAGCATCAAGTAATCGTCGAAGTCGGATTTCCGGTTCACGATTTCAACCCAGTTGTCCGGCAGAGGCACAGGGCCATCGCTGATGATGCGCGGCCGTCCGCTCGTGCGCTCTGCGAGGCTGCTCCAGCGCCAATCCTCGGCCCGTTTGACCAAACCGGCGTCAAGAGGATTGGCCTCGATGTACCGGTTAAGGGTGACGTAGTACTCGGGCGTCTCCACCGGCTTCGACTTGTAGCGATCCTGATAGACGTGGCCGTTGCCGCGAGTGCCCGTTACGACTCGAAATCGAGTGGCATGACGCGACGACAACCATTGGACATATCGCGCAACTGCAGTTACTTCACGCAGATCGCGAACCCAGATGCCCTGGTGCCAGTGCGTTTCCATCACGCAATACATGCAGATCGCGATGCGATACCCCGTTCGACCCTCGTCCATCAGGTCGACGAACGCATCCCGCGACCGCGCTGAGGGAAACAGCACTTGTCGATCGTTTCTCCGGTTGTAAACGTGATACACGGTATTCGGTTCGATAACTCTTGTTTTCCTCGGCATTTGCGGTCCCTCGCCCCGTCGCGTTCATCGCGACAGTTCAGTTGAGCCAGCAACCGCAATGCCGGAATTCCGCGAGGGGACAGACCTCGCCAGCGGGGACAGAGCTCGCCGACGGGGACAGAGCTCGCCGGCGGGGACAGAGCACTCTAACGGGGACGGAGGTCTGCGGCTGCGCTGACGATCGCGTCGGCCGCAGCGCGCGCGATCAGGTCGTAGCCGGACGCGTCGGTGTGCCAGTTGTCGGCCTGCATATAGATCTTGCCGAACGTGTCGACCGACAGATACACGGGATTGCCGTCCGGCGAGGCGGGCACCAGCACCTGGCGGATGTGGGGCACGTCGAGGCCTTCCCACCGTCCGCGCCCGCCGCTGTTCGTATACATGTAAACGACCCGCGTGCCCGGCGCGAACGATGCGGTCAGGCTCCAGACGCCGTCCCCCGCGTGCTCGTCACCGTTGGTGCCGTCATCGCGCATCGGTACCGCGTTCGGGACGAGGCTGCCGAGCTGGGGATCGGCGCCGACAATCGACATCGCATTCGGAACGTCGAATGTCCCCCGGGACACGCGGAATACGACTTTCGTGAGCGCCTGACCGACAGCCACTGAAGGATCGACGCCTGCCGGAATCAGTCCGAGACGCGACTCGACGGCATGTTCCGCGCGGTCTTTCGCGTCCGCAACAATCTGATAACTGTCGATTAGCGACGTGTCGGTCTCCGCGGCAATCTTCCTCAGGACCGGCCGGTACGGACTCGCGTCCCACAGCTCGTTGTCGAGCAGCACGACCCGCGCGCCGCGGGACGTCGCGCGGCGGATCATCGCGCGGATGTTGCCGTCGAAATCGTGCGGCGACACGCGCGTCCACGGTTCCATTGCGTTGTAGTCGGTGTCGGCCGACGACGACTTCGACTCGGCTTCCTCTTTCAAGTAGGAGTCGAGCGGCCGCGGATGGAACCTGAGCGACAGCGCGGTGAACTGCAGCAGCTTGTAAACCTCGATGTCGGCCGCGCGCTCCTTCAGCCGCGTCGTCCATCGCGGCGGCGACGACACGACCATGTCCCGGTCGCGGTAGCCGGCGACTTCCGAATCGTTCATTCCGAATCCGATCGCGACGACGTCGGGCTTCTGATCCAGCACGCGCGTTTCGAGAAGGCGCCGGCCCTGAAACGAGGAGTAGCCGAGCACGCCGAAGTTCTCCACGTCGAACCGCGTCCCAGGGCGCAGAACGGCAAGCCACGCCGCGAGCCGCGCGGGATACGTCTGGTCCTGGTTGACGTTCATGCCGAACGTCCACGAATCGCCGACACAGGCGATGCGCACGGTGTTCGCCGCCTTGGGCCCGAACGGCTCGCTGCGAAAGCCGGCCTCGTTGAGCGCAATCTGCCACGTCGGGTTCGCGCGGAACTCCCCGGGGATGTTCGGCAGAAACCGACGCAGCAGCGCCGTGCGGTCTTCAGGACGCCGGACAGGACTGAAGATGTCGACGTAGGTCCGCCGGACGTTCGGCGTGTTCCGCCAGATCAGTGTGTCGTCGGGAACGAGCAGCAGGAGCCGATCGAGCCAAGGCCGCACCGGCCCGTATTCGTCGCCGACGGCATACGGCAGCGGCACGGCGCGGACGAAGCGGTTGCGCGCGAAGTACAGGCCTCGCAGCGCGACCTCGCCGACCAGAAAGAAAATGACGGTGGTAATGAGGCTCTTGACGACGCCCCGAATGAACGCCCGCATCAGGTTCAATCCGGGGGGCCCTGTCCCCCGGTCGGTCGATCTTAACGTGTGTGCCGTTCCAGACGTTCGGCGAGTTGCTGGCTCGTCTTGTCGGCGAGCGTGTACTCACCCGGTTGCGACGGGCGACCGGTGTCGAAGTTGGTGTCCGGCAGATGCAGCCGTCCCTCCCGGACGGCGGCCAGCGCGACGGCCAGCCGGCGGCGGCTATCGGCGACGCTCTGAAGGAAGAGGCGCTCAGCCTCCGGCGTCGGCGCCCTGAACTTCAACGACTCGAGCGGACCGATTTTCGGCAGGACGCGGTACAGGAAGACGAGGATGCGCGTGAAGAAGCCGGGCCTGCTATAGTCGCTGCCGAAGTCCTTCTCGTAGTCGGCGCGCGATATCCGGTAGATGAACGTCCGTTCGCCGACCGACGGCACCAGCGCGGCGATCTCGTCCTTCTTCTCGCGCCACGCCGTGCGCGTGATCTCGGGAATCAAGTCGGCGATCGCGTGCCGGTAGCTGCCAATCGCCAGGTCCTCGTTGTCGAACACATCTTCGACGTTGAGCCCATAGGTGTCGTGAAACGCACGCGCCAGCAGCGGCTTGGCGACGTGGAAGCCAATGAAACCGTGATACGCGTCGGACTTGTAACGTCCCGCCGCGACCTGCACGACGTCGAACGAGAACTCCGTGCGCACGTGCGACGAGGGCGCCTCTTCGTACGTGACGCGCGGACCAAATTTTCTTCCGAGCTTCGGGAACAGCAGCGGCACCGAACGATTGACCGCCTCGGGGTGGCCCGTGTTGTCCGATGTGTAGTGCGCCAGCGCGCCCAGCGCGAACGCGAGCTCGTCGACATCGCGCGCGTCGCGGATCAGCGTCTCGACGAACGTGCCGGATTTCACGTAGTGCGTCAGGTTGCTGAAAAAATGATTGCCGAACGGGTAATAACCCAGATCCTGGATCACCGATCCGCCGTACGCGTACGCCCGCGCGGCGTCGAGCGCGGCGGCGGTGGCGCTCGGAAAGCGTTGATGCAGAATCGGGCGCATGCCGCTCTCCCAGAGCGCATCGACGTTCGCTTCGTGGGCGAGCACCGAGTAGGCGTTCGCATCCCCAGCCGCACAGACGACCAGTACCAGCGAGAGCGCAGCCGCCGTCATCCGTGCCATCGCGCCGCCTTCCCTCTCACGTCGACGTGCACGAACGGCGGATGGACGGTGGTGCCGGGATACAAACCAAGTCCGCCCCGAATCGGGCGCGTTCCGTCCGCGGACATCAGCGCCTCGACCTGGTCGAAGAGAATCTTCACGTCCGGCATGCGGTCGACATAGACGTCCGCGGCGCCGCCGAACTGGTGCATGCTGTACTTCACATCGCCGATTGCGTGGTTGTAGTACGGCGTCCGGTACGCGCTCATGATGTGGAGCGCGTCCGCGCGGAATCCGATCGCCTCCACACGCTCGAGCACCGCTTCGAGCGTCAGCGGCAGCTGCTCCCGCACGACGACGTATTTCGGAAATGCAGACGGTGCGTCTTCCTTGCAGACGAACTGACCGAGCTCGAAGTGCGGCGACACGCGAGTGTGCTGGTTGTCGCGCGTGACTTCGACGTAGCCCTCCGGCGGACGGTAGAGCGGATTCGCGCGGGGCCCAGGGTACTGCCCGATGCGATAGCCGTTGAGCGATCCATTCTTCACCGCCGAGGCCGGCACCATCACGAAGGCGCGCAGCGTGATGACATCGTCGGACGCGGGCCCGCGGAAGCGGAGCGTTGCGACGCCGGCGCGCTCGGGCGCAGTCCATCGCCAGTGACGGGCGGCGAGCTGCTCCGCGGTGCCGTCCGTCGTCGTCAACGTGTAGTCGCCGGGCG
>DASQHH010000906.1:0-5638 GCA_035632195.1 Vicinamibacterales bacterium | reverse complement strand
TCGCGCTTGAGGTCGAGCATCCGCTCGCGGTACGCCCACAGCACGCGCTCGATCTCGGGATCGGACATCTGCGCGAACGCGCGGTCGTGGTGCGGCGTCTCGATGATCACTTCGTGCGCGCCGATCCCGTTCATCCGGTCGAACATCCCCTCGCCGTGGCGGTCGAACTGCCCTTCGACCTGCAGCGCCGGGAATTTGTTGGGGACGACGCGGACGTCCCAGCCCGGTGTGTTGGGCGCGCTGCCGTTCTGGCGATACGCCATCACCTCCGGCGGCGTCAGGAACTCGTGGCCGGGGCAGAAGGGGCACTCGTCCTTCCCCAGCGTCGCCGCGCGCTCGAAAATGAAATCGTTGGGTCGCTTCTGCCGGTCGGTCGAGATGATGACCCAGCGGCCGGTCACCGGGTCTTTGCGCAGTTCGGGCACGAGTCGACAGATTCTACAACGGTGCGTGGCTGACGTGATGCTTCAGACGCACGCGTCGAAAGCGTTCTGATAGACCTCGATGACCGGACCATCGGGTCCGAAGTGGATCGAGACGACGTCGAAGCGGCAGGGCGTGTCGATGAGGCCGCGGCGCGCGGCCCAGTCGACGGCGACGCCGGTCATCCGCCGCTGCTTCCACCGGCGCACCGACTCGGCGCCGGCCCCGAATTCGCAGTCCTGCCGCGTCTTCACTTCCACGAACACCGTCGTCACGCCGTCGCGAGCGACGATGTCGATTTCGCCGCCCCGTTTGCGGTATCGCCGGTCAAGAATTTCATAGCCGCGCCGTTCGAGCTCCGCGACCGCGAGATCTTCGCCCAGTTTTCCGAGACTGACGCGTGCATCTGACATGGCGCGCCGGCGAGTGCAAGAACCCAGCCCGTACCGCGCTCACGCCCCGCCCGCATGGCGGTTTCGCGGCGCAGGACTCGCCCGCGCTGGCGCCCATACGCGCGACGGCGGAGACTGCGGCTGCTATGCGGACGCGCGGGACACTTCGGTCAGAGCTTCGTCAACGATGCGGACCGCGGTGTCGGCTTCCTGCTTCGTCAGCACCAGCGGGGGCGAGAAGCGGATGGCGTTCTTGCCCGCGCCGAGAACGAGCAGTCCGCGCCGGAAGCAGGCGTCCACGACGGCGTTGCGCTCGTCGGGCGCGCGCTCTTTCGTCGCACGATCCTTCACGAGCTCGACGCCGATCATCAACCCGCGTCCGCGGACATCTCCGATCAGCAGGTGTTTGTCCATCAGTGCGGCGAGGCCTGCCTTCAGGTGCGCGCCGACGGTGGCCGCGTTCGCGACAAGCTGGCCCTTCAGCAGAGTGATCGTCGCCAACGCCGCCGCGCACGATACGGGATTGCCGCCGAACGTGCTGGCGTGCGCGCCGGGCGGCCACGACATCAGATCCTTCTTCGCGACGGCGACGCCGAGCGGCAGCCCCGACGCAATCCCCTTCGCGATGGCGACGATGTCCGGCTCCACGCCGGTGTGCTCGATCGCGAACATCTTCCCGGAGCGGCCCATGCCGGACTGCACTTCGTCGGCGACGAGCAGGATGCCGTGCGTTTTCGTCAGCTCGCGCAGCCGCTGGATGAACTGCGACGGTGCGACGATGTAGCCGCCTTCGCCCTGGATCGGCTCGACGACGATCGCGGCGACTTCGTCGGGCGACAGCAGCTGCACGAACAGCTGGTGGTCGATGAAGTCGAGGCACTCGGCGGCGCAGTCGTCGGACTTGAGCCCGAGCGGACAGCGGTAGCAGTCCGCGTACGGCGCGTGGAAGACGCCGGGCATCAGCGGACTGAACCCCTTGCGCTGAATCGCCTTGCTCGCCGTCAGTGACAGCGCGCCCATCGTCCGTCCGTGGAAGCCGCCGAGGAACGCGATGATGTTGGGCCGTCCGGTCGCGTACCGCGAGAGCTTGATGCACGCCTCGATCGCTTCGGTGCCCGAGTTGCCGAAGAAGGACCGCGTCCCGCCGGCAATCGGCGCGATGCCGTCGATGGCTTCGGCCAGCGCGACCTGCGGCTCGTAATAGAAGTCCGTGCCGGACATGTGCAGGAACTTCTGCGACTGCTCCGAGATGGCCTTGACGACGTCGGGATGCGAGTGGCCGGTCGAGTTGACGGCGATGCCCGCGGCGCAGTCGAGAAAGACGTTGCCGTCGACGTCCGTGACGGTCGCGCCGGCGCCGCGTTCGATGACCAGCGGATAGCCTCGAGTGTATGACGGTGAGACAACCCGACTGTCGCGGTCGATGATTGCCCTGGCCTTTGGGCCCGGAAGCGGTGTCTTGATTTCTGGAACGGTCATAGAGATGGCGGGTTCACAGGGACCCGCCTACTTGCGTTTCCATCTCGTTCCGCCGGCGGAGTCTTCGAGAAGCACACCGCGTGCCGCGAGGTCGTTGCGGATGCGGTCCGCGGTCGCGAAGTCGCGGCGGGCGCGGGCGGCGTTGCGGTCCGCAATCCCCTGCGTGATGTCGGCCATCGGAATCGGCGGCTGGTCGTCTTCGGCACGGCGGAGGCTGAGAATGCCGAGGACGCGATCGAACTCGTCGAACGCGCCGCGCACAACGGCGGCGTCGCCCTGGCCGACGTCGCCCGAGTCGATCGCCGAGTTGAGCGCGCGGACGAGCTCGAACATCGCGCCAAGAGCGCCAGCGGTGTTCAGGTCGGCGCGTATGGCCTCGCCGAAATCCTTGCGTGCATCTGCGACGCGCGCGGCGACTTCCGGATGGGACCCGGGCTTTTTCACCGCGTCGAGGCGCGCGAGGAAATCCATCAGCCGCCTGAGCGATTCTTCGGTCTGCGCGAGGCTCGCCCACGTGAAGTTCAGCTGCTTGCGATAGTGGGCGGACAGCAGGAGATACCGCACGGCCGACGGCCGGTAGCCCTTCGCGATGACGTCGGGGATCGTGAAGGTGTTGCCGAGCGACTTCGACATCTTCTGCTCTTCGACGATCAGGTGCTCGACGTGCACCCAGAAGCGCGAGAAGGGCTTGTTGGTCGCGCCCTCGGCCTGCGCGATCTCGTTCTCGTGGTGCGGGAAGATGAGGTCAATGCCGCCGGCGTGGAGATCGATCGGCGCCTCGCCGAGCAGCCGCAGCGCCATCGCCGAGCACTCGATGTGCCAGCCGGGACGGCCTGGCGTCACGCCATCGTCGGGAAACTGCCACGACGGCTCGCCGTCGCGATGCCCTTTCCAGAGGACGAAGTCGCGCGCATCTTCCTTGGCGTAACTGTCGCTGTCCACGCGCGCGCCGGGCTTGATGCCTTCGTGATCGAGGTGCGCGAGCTTGCCGTATGCGGGCAGCGTCGAAATCTTGAAATAAATGGACCCGTCGCTGCGGTACGTGTGGCCGTTCCGATCGAGCGCGGCGATCATGTCCGCCATCGCGCGCAGGTTCGCCTCGTCGGTCGCGCGCGGCGTCTCCTCGACCGGCTCGAGCCCGAGCGCCTGCGCGTCCTCCCTGAACGCGGCGATGTACTGATCGGTGTAGCTCCGGAGGTCCTTTCCCGCCTTCTCCGCGCCGAGGATGGTGCGGTCGTCGACGTCGGTGAAGTTCATTACCTGCATCACCTTGTAGCCGAGCAGGTACTTGAACGTCCGGCGGAGGACGTCGAGGCAGATGAACGTGCGGAAGTTGCCGATGTGGCCGCGCGCGTACACGGTAAGGCCGCACGTGTACATCCGCACGGTGTTGTCGACGCTCGGCGCGAACTCTTCCTCGCGGCGGCTCAGGGTGTTGAAGAGGCGCATCGGATTACGGGAGCGGCCGCGCCGTCCTCCACTCCGAGCCGCGATCGCCGGCGACGGCAATCGACAGCGTGCCCGCGCGCGCCTCGAACGTCACGCCGCAGCGCCGCGCGCCTTTCTTCACGGCGTCGGCGAGCGCACGCCGCAGCTCGCCCGCGATTTCAGCCGCGGCCTTCGCGTCGAAGCCCGCGTGCTTCAGCACCGACCCGATGACGCCGTCCATCATCTGCTCGGAATCCGCCTGGTCGGGAACGTCGAGGGCGAAGAAGAAGTCTGGCGGCGGCACGCTGAGGAATTCTATAGCGAAAGGCGACCGAAGAGCACGCGCGCGCGGTCGCAGTCGGCCTGAATCTGCGCGCGCAGCGCGTCGATCGACTCGAACGCGCGCTCGTCGCGCAGCCGCTGCGCGAAGCCGACGCGAAGGGCGGCGCCGTACAGGTCGCGGTCGAGGCCGAAGACGTGCGTCTCGATGACCGTGCGTCCCGTCTGGTCCACGGTGGGCCGCGTCCCCACGTTCGTCACCGACGGATACACCACCTCCCCCACCCGAGCGGTCGTCGCATAGACGCCGTGCGGCGGCAGCAGCTCGTTTTCGGTGCAGAGGTTCGCGGTCGGAAAGCCGATGGTGCGGCCGCGCTGGTCGCCCCGAACGACGGTGCCGTCGATGAAATACTGGCGGCCGAGCAGCGCGCCGGCCTCGTCGACGCGCCCTTCGCTGACCAGGCGCCGGATGCGCGTGCTCGATACTACGAAGTCCTTGTAGCGGACCGGATCGATCTTCTCAGTCCGGAATCCGTAGCGGGCGCCGAGCGTGCGCAGCAGCGAGAAGTTGCCGCTGCGGTCGTGGCCGAAGAGAAAGTTCGCGCCGACCCAGACTTCGTTGACGCGCAGCCACTCGACGAGGACGCTGCGGACGAACGTCTCGGGGTCCCACTGCGAGAGCTCGAGCGTGAAGCGGACGATCGCCGCGCCCTGCACGCCGTCGTCCGCGAGCGCTTCGAGCTTCTGCGCCTTCGTCATCAGGAGCGGCGGCGCCTTGTCCGGGCGGACCACCCGCGGCGGATGCGGATCGAACGTCATGACGACAGAGGTGGCGCCGCGCTCGCCGGCGACGCGGCGGAGGCGATCGAGAATCTTGCGATGGCCGCGATGAACGCCGTCGAAGTTGCCGATGGCGAGAACCGGCTGATGCCAGCGCGACGGGCGCGGGTCGTCGGGAAAATGGATTATGTCCACGTCACACGTTGCTCGATACGTCGAGCGTGAGCCCATCATAGGCCAGCTCGATCCCGGGCGGCAGCGATGCGTTGGTCTGCGCGTGCGGCAGGTCGTGACAGATGTGCGTGAAGTAGGCGCGCTCGACGCCGAGCCGGCGCGCGATGGCGATCGACTCGTCGACGCTGAAGTGCGTCGAGTGCGGCCGGCGGCGCAGGGCGTCGAGAATCATGGTGCGCACGCCTGCGAGCAGCGGCCACGACGCGTCGGGAATCCGGTTGCAGTCGGTCAGGTACGCGAACGAGCCGATGCGGAAACCGAGCACCGGCAGCGCGCCGTGCAGCAGCGGGACGGGCACGATTTCGGCGCCCCCCAGCACGAACGGTCCCTCGATGCGGAACAGCGACAACTGCGGAAGGCCGCCGCCGACCTGCTTCGGCGGGTCGAAGATGTACGCGAACATCCGCCGCAGACTCGCGATCGTTTCCTCGTCCGCGAAGCAGGGGATCGCCCCCTTCTGCATCTGGTTGTAGCGGCGGACGTCGTCGATCCCCATGACGTGGTCGGCGTGGCTGTGCGTGAAGAGGATGGCGTCGACGCGGCGAACGTCGCCGCGGATCGCCTGCTCGCGGAGGTCCGTCGATGTATCGACGAGAATCGAGCGGACGCCGGACGCGAACGCG
>DASQHH010000905.1:0-4083 GCA_035632195.1 Vicinamibacterales bacterium | reverse complement strand
ATCTCCTCGCTGATCCGCACGCAACCGGAGACGGCGCGCACGCTGATCACGAAGCTCTCCGGCCTGCTGCGGCGCCTGATGCGCAGCACGGATCATTTCGTCACGCTGCGCGAAGAGCTCGAATCGGTGGACGAGTATCTCGACATCGAATGCGTGCGGTTCGGCTCCCAGCTGAAGGTCGAGCGCGACATCAGCACCGACACGCTGGACGTGGTCGTGCCGAGCATGATCCTGCAGCCGCTCATCGAGAACTCGATCAAGCACGGGCTCGCGCGGAAGGTCGGCGGCGGCCGCATCACCATCCGCACCGCCGCGCGCGACGGCTGCACGATGATCGAAGTGCACGACGACGGGCTCGGCATGACCGAGGAGCGCCTGGGAAACGCCGGTGTCGCGGGGATCGGCCTCAGCAATGTCAACGAGCGCCTGCGCACGATTTACGGCGCCGGCTGCCAGATCCGCCTCACGAGCGAACCGGGACAGGGCACGTCCGCGCGCGTCGAGATCCCGCTGCTCACCATCCCTGAACGAGTCACCGCGTGACCGGAGCGCGAGCCTTTAGGCGAGCGATAGCCGCATGGAGCTGAGAGCTCTCGTCGTTGACGACGAACAGCTCGCGCGCGACGAGCTGGGGTACCTGCTCGGGCAGGTCGGCGGCGTCGATGTCGTCGGCCAGGCCGGCAACGGCATCGAGGCGCTGACGACGATCGACAAGCTGCAGCCGGATATCGTGTTCCTGGACGTCCAGATGCCTGGACTGACGGGGTTCGAGGTGGCGCGGCGGATGCTCGACACGAACGCGCCGACCCACATCATTTTCGTCACCGCGTACGACCAGCACGCCATCGAGGCGTTCGAAGTCAACGCGGTCGACTACCTGCTGAAGCCGGTCGACCCCGCCCGGCTCGAAGTCGCGGTCGATCGCGCGCGGCGCCGCGTGAGCGCGACGATCGCGACGATCGCGCCGACAACGACTTCAGCGGAACGGTTGCCGGAGCGCGCCGATCCGGCGTCGGGCTACAGCAGCGCGCAGCTCGAGAAGATCGTCCAGCTCGTCGCGGAGCGCCAGAGCCGCCGCGAGCGGCTCGCCATCAAGGTCGGCGAGCGGTTCATGCTCGTGCAGGCCGACGAGATCATCTACGCGTCGGTGATCGATGAGGGGATTACCGTCGTGACGAACCAGCACGCGGGGACGTCGAACTTCCGCACGCTCGACGAGCTGCACGACCGGCTCGACCCGAGCGTCTTCTGGCGCGTGCACCGCTCGCACCTCGTGAATATCAACAAGATCAAGGAGATCGTCCCTTGGTTCAGCCGGAACTACATCCTGCGAATGAAGGACCAGAAAGCCACGGAGATCCCGGTCAGCCGCACGCAGACGCGGAGGCTGCGGGAATATCTGAAACTGTGACAGTCGCCAGTCACCAGTCGCCAGTCGCGAGTCACCAGTCGCCAGGCGCCAGTCAGGCGCCAGTCGAAGGTCAGCAGTCGCTGTTCGAGTCGCCCGGTGGACTGGAGACTGGCGACTTGCGACTGGAGACTGCTGCGCCGCGCATCGTCGCGATCGAGCGCAGGGGCATCACCCTGGTGCAAGTACGCGATGAGATCGTCGCGTGGGTCAAGACGTTCGTGTCCGCCGGCGTCTACGCCATCCTCATCGTCACGTTCGGGTTCCAGATCGCGCGCGTCGAGGGCCAGAGCATGGCGCCGACGCTCGAGGATCAGGATCGCCTCGTCGTCAACAAGCTGGCGTACCGGATCGGCGAGCCGCGGCGCGGCGACATCGTGATGCTCTACTACCCGCTGAACCCGGACAAGTCGTTCGTCAAGCGCGTCATCGCCGAAGAAGGCGACACGGTGCGCATCGTCGACGGCCGCGTGTACGTCAACGACATCCCGCTCAAGGACGACTACGTCCCGCCGGAGTTCCGCAGCCACGAGGACTACGGCCCGCAGGTGATCCCCGAAGGCTTCTACTTCGTGATGGGCGACCACCGCAACAACAGCTCCGACAGCCGCCACTGGGGCACGGTCCCGAAGAAGTACATCATCGGCAAGGTACAGATCCGCTGGTGGCCCGTTCCGACCGCTCGCCTGTTCTAGCGCTCGCGCTGAATTGCGGATTGCGCACGGGATTGCGGATTGATTGGTGATCGCAGATTTGAATAACCCGGAATCCCCAGTTCCATCTGCGACGCGCTACGCTGAGGTCACGCGCGTTCTCGTCCGCGTTTTGTTGCTGAATGTCGCGGTGGCGGTGGCCAAAATCGCCTTCGGCTACGCGAGCGGGGCGATCAGCATCCTCTCCGACGGCTTCCATTCGCTGACCGACGCGGCCTCGAACGTCGTCGGCCTCGTCGGCATCCGCGCGGCGCGGCGGCCGCCCGACGAAGACCATCCGTACGGCCACCGCAAATACGAGACGGTCGCGGCCGCGGTGGTCACCGTCTTCCTGCTGCTCGTCGTCGTCGAGGTGCTGCGCAACGCCTTCAATCACCTGACGGGACGCACGGCGCCGCACGAGATCTCCATCGCGAGCTTCGTCGTGATGATCGTCACGGTGGCGGTCAACCTCAGCGTCGTCTCGTACGAATCCCGCGAGGGCGAGCGGCTGTCGAGCGAGGTGCTGATGGCGGACGCCTTGCAGACCAGAGGCGACGTCTGGTCGTCGCTGACGGTGATCGCGGCGCTGCTCGGGGCGCGGGCGGGGCTGCCAATCCTCGATCCGCTCGCCGCGCTCGTCGTCGCCGGATTCATCGGCTACGCCGGATTCCAGATCGCCACGGCGACGACGCGGATCCTGAGCGACCGGATCGTGATCGCGGAGTCGGACATCGAGAAGATTGTGATGAGCGTTCCCGCGGTCATCGGCTGCCACCACATCCGCACGCGCGGCCCGGCCGATCACGTGTTCCTGGACCTGCACGTCTGGCTGCCGGCGGCGATGCCGCTCGAGGAAGCGCACCACCATTCGCACGTCGTGAAGGACCGGCTGATGGAGCGGTATCCGCAGATCGTCGACGCGGTGATTCACATAGAGCCGCCTCCGCCGCATGAACCCTGAGCGGCTTCGGCGAGCCAAGGCCTCCGCCGTCGTGATCTCTGAATTGTGGATTGCGCCCTTCGACAAGCTCAGGGCGCCCCGAGCGATCTCCAAGGCTGCGAGTCGAGGGGCGGATTGATGATTGCGGATTCCACGGAGTTCGCGGAGTTCGCGGAGGCAAAAACCCGTGCGGCAACGCGCGGGGCGATTGCTCCGCTCACGACTGACGACAGCGCTCGCCTACCGCCTTCCCGCGTTCCGCGCTCCGGCGAGTCTCGCCGGAGCTCGCCTGAACATCCTGCGAGCGGAGGCGGAAAGGCTCGCGCTCCGAATGACCTGATCGCGATTGGCAACGAGTGGACGCGGCGGATGTTCGACGGCCCGTTTTACCTATCGCCCGCGAAGTCGCCGGAGTTCCCGGCCATGTCTCTCGTCTTCGTCCAGTCGAAGGACGGCAACACGGGCGCAAAGAATCCGGCGTCGCTCGGCGGCGGACAGGCGGACGCGCATCTGATTTACGAGGGCCTCTCGCGCGTCGCGGCGGATGCCGTGATGGCGGGCGCCGAGACGATCCGCGGCGGCAACATCGTGTTCTCGGTGTGGCACCCGGAGCTCGTGGCCTTGCGCGCGATGCTCGGGCTGCCTCGGCATCCGACCCAGATCGTCGCCACGCTGCGGGGCCTGAACTTCGAGGGACTGATCTTCAACGTGCCGGAGATTCCGGTGCTGCTGCTGACGGTGCCGACCTGCACGGATCTGATGCTGACCGAGCTCGCGGAGCGCCCGTGGATCACGCCTGTCGTAATGCCCTCGTCCCACGACCTCCCGCACGCGCTGCGCGAAGTCCGGCAGCGCGGCATCGCGCGCATCTCGTGCATCGGCGGACGGTCGCTCGCGCGTCAGCTGCTCGACACAGAACTGGTCAGCGATGTGTATCTGACGACGTCAGCGAAGGAAGGCGGCGAGCCGAACACGCCGCTGCCGGAGAAGCCGGACAAGTCGATCGGGGGCGAACTCGTCGTGCGCAAACACGGCACGGG
>DASQHH010000904.1:0-6283 GCA_035632195.1 Vicinamibacterales bacterium | reverse complement strand
TCTGAGGCGCCTCAGACCCCTGCTCCGCCGCTGGTCCGCGCCCAGCTGCTCGCGGCCGGCGACGAGGCGTCTCGCCGCCAAGCAGTGGCGCTGCTCGACGAGTACCTCCAGGACGCGCCGCCCGGATTCGCGGGATGGACGATTCCGGTCGAGCCGTTCCTCTCCGAACTTCAGTCGGATCAACAGTTTGCAGCCGTCCTGATGCGACTCCGGGCTCGCGCCGAATAGTTTCTCAGGGTTTTTCAGGGCGTCCTCAGGAACGAATGGGACGCGGACCGTAATCTCCAGGCATGACAGCTGGGACCTATCGCCAGACGCTCCGGACCCGTGGACTGCAGCCGTTCCTCTGGACGCAGTTCCTGGGCGCGTTCAACGACAACCTGTTCAAGATGGTGGTGTCGCTCGTCGCCGTCCGTGGGGCGACCCAGGCCGAGGCGGGACGCCACCTCGCGATCATCAGCGCCATCTTCATCCTCCCGTTCATCCTGTTTTCGGGCTACGCGGGCGAGGTGGCCGACGTCTTCAGCAAGCGCACGGTGCTCGTCATCACCAAGTCGCTCGAGATTCTTGCGACGGCGCTCGGCCTGATCGCGTTCGTCATCGGCGACCTCCAAATCACGTACGTCGTGCTGTTCCTCTTCGCGCTACAGGCGACGTTCTTCAGCCCGGCGAAGTACGGAATCCTGCCCGAGATGCTGCCGGACCGCGACCTCTCGCGTGCGAACGGCGTCCTCGAAATGAGCACGTTCGTCGCGATCGTCGTCGGCGTCGCCGCCGGCGGCGCGATGTTCGGCGCCTGGCAGACGAAACTGTGGCTGATCGGCGTGCTCGTCATCAGCATCGCCGTCATCGGGACGGCGCTCAGCTTCCGCATTCCGCACGTCGCGCCGGCCGCGCCGGGGCGCCGCATCAATCGCAATCCGTGGAAGGAGATTGGCCTCGGACTGCGCCGACTGCGCGGCGATCGCGTCCTGATGCACGCGGTTGCCGGCATCTCGTACTTCTGGTTCCTCGGCTCGCTGCTGCAGCTGGTGATGATTCTCTTCGGCACGCAGGTGCTGCACCTCGACGACACGCGGACGTCGATCCTCACGGCGTTCGCGGCCATCGGCATCGGCGCCGGCAGCATGGCCGCCGGGCGGCTGTCGGGCGACAAGGTCGAGCTCGGCCTTGCGCCGATCGGCTCGATCGGCATGGGCGCGTTTGCGATTGCGCTCGCCTATTCGACCCATTCGTTCACGACCGCCGCGATCAACCTGACGCTGGTCGGCTTCTTCGGCGGCCTCTTCGCCGTGCCGCTGAACGCGCTGCTGCAGCAGCGCAGCGGCGATCAGGAAAAGGGCCGCCTGATGGCGACCAACAACTTCCTGAACATGCTCGGGATCCTGCTCGCATCGGGTGCGCTGTCGCTCTGCACGGACGTGCTCTCGCTCACTGCCGATCGCATCCTGCTCGTCTTCGGCGTGCTGACGCTCGTCTCGAGCATCTACGTGCTCAGCATCGTGCCCGAATTCCTGGTGCGCTTCTCGCTGTGGCTGCTGACGCACACGATCTACCGCATCCGGATCGAGGGACAGGAAAACGTCCCGTTCCGCGGCCCGGCGCTGCTCATCTGCAATCACGTGTCGCTCGTCGACGGCCTGCTCGTCGGCTCGTGCGTGCAGCGCTTCATCCGGTTCCTCGTCTTCAAGCCGTACTACGACCACGCCGCCTTCCACTGGCTGCTGAAGATGATGAAGGCGATTCCGATCGCGGCCGGCCGCGATTCGATCCAGTCGATCGAGCACGCGCGCCAGGAGCTCGTCGACGGCCACGTCGTCTGCATCTTCGCGGAAGGATCGGTGAGCCGCACCGGCAACCTGCTCCCGTTCAAGCGCGGGTTCGAGCGGATCGTCAGCGGGCTGGATGTGCCCGTCGTCCCGGTCTATCTCGACCGCGTATGGGGATCGGTCTTCAGCTTCAAGGGAGGTCGCTTCATCTGGAAGCGGCCGACGCGGATTCCATATCCGGTGACCGTGGCATTCGGGGCTCCGATGCCGTCGACCACGACGGCGGCCGAAGCGCGGCTCGCCATCATGACGCTCGGCAGCGACGTCGTGGCGGCGAGGCGTCCGCGCAACGAAGTCCTGGGCCGCCAGTTCGTCCGCACCGCGAAGCATCAGTGGCGGTCGTTCTGCATGGCCGATTCGACCGGCCAGAAGCTCACGTTCGGCCGGGCGCTCGTCGGCGTCCTGCTGCTCGCGAAATGGATGCGGCGACAGGCCGCTGGTCAGAAACATGTCGGCCTGCTGCTGCCGGCGTCCGTCGGCGGCGCGCTTGCCAACGTCGCCGCGTCGGTTGCGGGCAAGGTGCCGGTCAATCTGAACTTCACCGCGGGCCGCGAGGCCATGCAGCTCGCGATCGATCGCTGCGCGCTCAGGAGGATCGTCCGCTCACGGGCCTTTCTCACCAAGGCCGGAATCGATCAGGACACTCTGCCTGCCGAAGGCGTCGTCTTCATCGAGGACGTGCTGAAGCAGATGACGCCCGCATCGAAGGCGTGGACGATGGCCGTCGCCGCCGTGCTGCCTGCGTGGCTCCTGAATCGACTCTACGTCGCCGACAGCAGACCGACCGATGTGGCGACGGTGATCTTCTCGAGCGGCAGCACCGGCATCCCCAAGGGCGTGATGCTGACGCACCGCAACATCCTGGCGAACGTCGACGGCGTGCTGCAGGTCTTCCAGCTCGGTCGAGACGATGTGATGCTGGGCGTGCTGCCGTTCTTCCATTCGTTCGGCTTCACCGGGACTGTCTGGCTGCCGCTCGTCGCGGGATTCGGCGTCGTCTACCATCCGAATCCGATGGACG
Organism: Vicinamibacterales bacterium; assembly: GCA_035632195.1. Taxonomy (GTDB): domain Bacteria; phylum Acidobacteriota; class Vicinamibacteria; order Vicinamibacterales; family CAVVIG01; genus DASQHH01. The sequence continues at coordinate 3,433 of DASQHH010000904.1, read as the reverse complement.
CGAAGCGCATCGGGGAGCTGGCGGCGGGATTTCACGCGACGATTCTCATCAGCACACCGACATTCTGCTCGTCGTACATCCGCAAGTGCCAGCCGGAACAGTTCGCGGACCTGCGCTACGCGCTCGTCGGCGCCGAGAAGCTGCGCGAGCCGATCGCGAACGCGTTCAAGGAAAAGTTCGGCGTGCCGCTGCTCGAAGGCTACGGCTCCACGGAGATGGCGCCCATCGTCGCGGTCAACGTGCCCAACGTGAACGACCGGGGCGAAAAGCAGAAGGGCGCGGAGGTCGGAACGGTCGGTCATCCCCTGCCCGGCGTCGTCGCGAAGATTGTCGACGCCGCGACGGGCGAAGGTCCCCTGTTCGACACCGAGGGCCTGCTGCTCGTCAAAGGACCGAATCGTATGGGCGGCTATCTCGGCGATCGCGAGAAGACGGCCGACGTGATGCGCGACGGCTGGTACGTCACCGGAGACATCGCGACGATTGACGATGCCGGATTCATCCGGATCACCGACCGGCTGTCGCGCTTCAGCAAGATCGCCGGTGAGATGGTGCCGCACATGAAGGTCGAGCAGCAGATTCAGCAGCTGATCGACGAGCATCACACGTGCGTCGTCACCGCGGTCCCCGACGAGGGCAAGGGCGAGCGGCTCGTCGCCTTCTACACCGAGGTCACACTCGCTCCGCAGGAATTGTGGGAGCGGTTATGCCGCACGGACTTGCCGCGGCTCTGGCTGCCCAAGCGCGAAGACCTCCGCGCGGTCGAATCCATTCCAACGCTCGGGACCGGCAAGGTCGACCTGCGCGGCGTGCGCCAGCTCGCCCTCGCACAGGCTCAGTCATGAAGCACAAGACGCTGTTCGCGGTCGTCGTGTGCCTCGTCGCGGCGACCGTGCTGGCGCCGCCGATCGGACAGGATCCCACGTACCACATCATGGCGGACCAGCGGCCGCTGATCGGAATCCCGAACGCGCTGAACGTGATCTCGAACATCGGGTTCCTGATCGCCGGCGCGATGGGCCTGGTCGAAACGCGCGATCTGCGCGATCGATGGACGCGCTGGCCCTATCTCGTCTTCTTCGCCGGGGCCGCGCTGACGGCGTTCGGATCGACGTGGTATCACCTGTCGCCGGACAACGACAGCGTCGTCTGGGATCGACTGCCGATGACGATCGCGTTCTCCGGGCTGCTGACTGCGGTACTGGCCGAGCGCGTCAGCGAACGGATCGCGCGCGACGTCTTCGTCCCGCTCGTCGCCGGCGGCGCGCTCAGCGTCATCTATTGGTACGCGACGGAGCTTGGAGGGCATGGCGATCTGCGCCCGTACGCTCTGCTTCAGTTCGGCTCGCTGGTGGTCATGCTGACCACGTTGCTGGCGTATCGCGCTTCCGAAGCTGGCGATGCCTATCTCTGGAGCGGGCTCGCGCTCTACGTGGCGGCGAAGGTCTTCGAGCTGGCCGACGCGTCCATCTATGACGCAATGGGCATCAGCGGCCATACACTGAAGCATGTCGCGGCCGCGGCGGGGATTGGCTTCGTCGCGATGATGCTCGACGCGCGATCGAAGGCGAGTCGCGGCACGGAAGCCATGGCACTAATCGCATGAATCTTCTGATGTTGGCGAAAACCGCTGTAGGATTTGCGCTCGCGATATTTCCGGTGTCGCTTCCGTTGATCGTATGGCTTGGCCTCGGGGTTCTCACGAGTCCTCGGGGGCCAGACCAGCCGACAGGGGGTTGGCTGGTGCAGCTCCTTCCACTTCCCATCCCAATCGTTGTTCTGTGCGTCGGAGCGATTTACGGCTGCGAGAGGCAGGGCGCGGTCTGCGGATATGACGCGCACGTGTCGGCGCAGAACGCTCTTAATGCGGTGCTGTTCGTGCACCTTGCCTTGGGACTCTGCCTCTCCATCATCGCCCGCGGCTCCGCACGCGTTTTGGGCTGTGCGATACAAGCGGGTCTGTTCTGGTGCTCCTATTGTGCCGGCTTCGTCAGCGCGATGAGCATCACCGGAATTTGGATCTAAAGGCTACCGTGACGAGAGTGGAGGGACGACGCCTCCATCGCGCTCTTGCTGGCGCGTCGGCCTCCACGACCGAGGGTGCATCCGCTTCGCCTGGCGCACCGCCGTCCCGGCGCCAACTGGAGCGTCCGGGGACGTCGCAAGGATGCCGCGGAGGACGACGACCGCCTTGTCGGCGTCGCCGAGCGCCTGATCGATCGCTGCCGTCGCCTCGGTGAACCGCGCACGGGCCCGGATCACCGCCGCTTTACCCTGCTTCAACGCGGCGACCGCGCGCGCCAGCGAAGCGAGGAGGCCCGGCTGAACGCCCTCAGAAACGAACAGCGCTTCATGCAGAGACGCCGCCGCAAGAATCGCCTCGGCGCGCGCGATCAGGTCATCGTCGGTCGTCCACGATGTCCGTTTGAACGCTTCAACGGCTTCTTCGAAGCGCGCCACCACCCTGCTGATCCTCGCGACGTGCGCGAGGCCGCGGTACAGCGTCCGGCGCGCCTTCCGGCAGCGGTCGGCCGCGGCCTTCTGTTCGATCCGGCACCGTGCCTGCCTCCGCCGGCGCTCGACGACGACGGTCACGGCCCGTTCGAGCTTCGCCAAGGTCGTTCTGCCGCCCGGCGTCGCTTCAAAAAAGGCGCGATGGTCGTCGCACAGCACGAGAACGCGTCTGTGCGCCGCGTGTTTTCGGCGTCTGCGCTGCTCCATATCGGGCTTTTTGTTTCGAAAAGTGTAGACCAGCGCGTGCAAGTCCCTTTCACGGTTTTGTGAATCGTGTACACGCGCGGCGGATCGCATCCCCCGCGTGTCCAGTCGCGTCCGCAGCGTTGCGGATCGTGTCTCCCGCCATGCGAGCGCCAGAATCTTGACGGCGGATCGCGCTCCCCGGAGAGCGGATCGCGTCCGCCGGGCCGCGGAATGGGAATCCCGCCATGCGGATCGGGTTTTCAGCGTTGCGGATCGTAGATTTTCGCCGTTCGATCGCGTTTCCCGGCCGGCGGATCTCATCCCCCGACATGCGAAACGCGTCGACAGCGCCGCGGATCGCTCCCCCGGGCTGGCGAGACGCAAAAACTCGACGGCGAGGCGCAGTTTCTTCCCGGCAAATCCGAGCCGCGAGCCCGTCGATCCGGAAATCCGTTCTGCGAGTCCCGTACACGCACAGCGAAGGGCATCCCCACGTCGGCGAGGGGCATCCGCACGCCTGCGGACAGCATCTGCGTCTCTGTCAAACCCGTTCGCCGGTTGGCGAAACGCGTTCGCCGCTCTGCGAAACGCGTCCGCCGGGCTGTGAAACGCGTCCGCCGGCCTGCAAAACGCATCCGCCGGGCTGTGAAACGCATCCACCGGCCGGTGAAACGCATCCGCCGGCCTGTGAAACGCATCCGCCGGTCCGAGAAACGCATCCGCCGGCCTGCGA
>DASQHH010000903.1:0-4341 GCA_035632195.1 Vicinamibacterales bacterium | reverse complement strand
CAGCCCGTGGACCCGCAGCCGGCGTCGCTCGCATCCAGGATGACGTCGAGCGACTCGCCGCCGCCGAGCGTGATCGAGTTGGTATAGAACTCGGTGTTCATTCCCGCCTGGTCGCGCAGCAGCTTGGCGTTGAACCCGACTTCCTTCATCGGAACGCCCACGGACTGCAGCGTGTGATATTCGGTTACCGACAGATTCACCATGCGCAGCAGCGCCTTCCCGCCGACCGGAATGTTGATGATGGCGGGCATCGGCTGCGAGTAGTGCAGCTGTCCGTCGCTTGTCATCGATGCCTGCGGGCCGGGCGCGACGGTGTCGGGGTAGCTGCGTCCGTTGAGCAGGAAATACTTGTCTTTCATGTCGACGAACGCTTCCGGATTGAAGGTCATGCCCACGAAGTGGAAGTTCGGATCGAAGCCGTGCATCTGGATCGGATACTCGACGTCGTAGGCGGTCGAACCGTCGCCGTCGTTGTAGGTGTACCGCTGCGCGTTGCCTAACTTGTCCGTGCCTTCCACGGCACCCGTGTTGACGGCTGGCATCGTGGCCGAGCACAGGATGTCCTGGCCCGGGTTGCAGACCGTGCGCGGATCAGCGACGGCGCCGCTGGGCAGGCCGATCCCGTTCTGATAGCCGAGAGAGGTGTAGAGGCTTGCGCCCGATGGCACTCGGTCCTGTCGCGGGCGCACATGAAGCTGGCTCACCATGCCCATCTGCAGGTGTTCGGGCGGCGTGATGTGGCAGTGCCAGAAGTACGTTCCGGCATCAGGGGCCAGGTAGTAGTAGGTGAAGCTGGCGCCGATGTTGATAGCCACGGAAGCATCCGGCACGCCGTCGTAGAAGCTGGATGCGTTGGGGTAGCCGTGGAAGTGGATCGTGTGCTGCTCGAACAGGTCCGGCCGCATGATCATCCCGACGTTGGTCAACGTCAGGAACATCTCGTCGTCCTCGTCGAAGGCCACCAGCGGCCCGGGGATGTTGCCGTTCATCACGCCGACGTCGATGATCGGGCGCGGTTCGACATGACCGTCCAGCGCTGGCGGGGTCGACGCGGTCGGGCCGCTCAACATGGTCTGCGCGGCCAACCCTCCGTTTGAATCCGTGTACTGGAAGGCAAATTGGGTGGATCCCTGCGGAGAGATGACGTTGTTGTCCACGCAGGTGACGGTGTAAGTGCCCACATAGCCCCCCGGAATCGGGGTAGTGCCGAAAATATTGGGCGCCTGGTTAACATTCACCGTCGCGCCGACCGGAAGTCCGAGCGGCTCAACCGTGTAAGCGGTCACGGTGTTCGCTGTTGGAAGCGGGCAGTGGGGTGCGGTGGCCGGCGCGATGAGAGGGCCCTGGGCGAGGTCGGTGATGGCGACCAGTTGCACCACTTCAGGGGCAAGGCCTACGGCACCGTTGTACGTAAAGGTCTGGGACGAGGTGAACGGTGTGTTCGGGTATCCAGACCAGGGCATGTTGCCCGCGGTGGCGCCATCCGTGTTGGCGGGGTCGCCAGGGACGAGTGTGCTCGGAGCAGTGGTGTTGAAGACACTGGGAAACTGAGTGCCCGGGTGGCCGGCCGCGACGTCCGCGAGCCCTGAAAGCGGCCCGAAGGCGAACATGAAGGTCTGCGTGCCATCAGCCATGGTCGAGTAACCATCGCCGCCCGAGACCTGCTGACACTTGATGGCACCGTTGGCGTTGCCCCCGCTTGGAACCAGATACCCGACGTTGCCGGCCGTGCCGCCGCAGCCGTTGGCCACCGAGCAGACGTACTGCGTGGGACCGGCGTACGACGGTTCGGAGTTGTTGTTCGCGACGTTGGGATGCGTGATCGTGCTTGTGGGGCACTGCACCCGGAACGACTGCCCGGCTGCCGGCATTGCCGCCGCGAGCGACAAGGCGACGGCGCCGAGATATCCAATCGTGGCGTGAACCCTCATGGCGAGCTCCTGGCGGCTTTCGTGGCGACTCTGCGAGCGACTTATGCGAACGGAGAGTTCGTGATTCCCCTACTGGGGCGCAGCATGCGTCGTCGCAAGAACGCTTCGCGATTCGGTCTGCACTGCAAAGGAGTGGGGTGCGAATGCGTACATCTGCGGTAGTACTTACCCTACCGTCGGATCTGCGAGACGCGCGTGGAGCGCGCGGAAACGCCTCTGCATCGCGTTGCGTCACAGATTCGGCGGGGTCTCGCTCGTTACTCCGAGGAGGTAGCGCGTCGCGCGGTGTCGATCAGGAATCGCGCGAACCACGACAACCGTCTGTCGTCAATGGGTGGTAGTTCTCCATGAGACTTCCCCATGCGGGTAGCTCGCCGGAGTGCGCACCAAGTGAGTCGCCTGGGCGAGCGACGGACGCGCTGCGCGCGAGACGATCGACGACCCGTGCCCGAAGGAGGCGCGCGAATTCACGCGCGCCGGTGTATCGCGCGGCGTGCGGGACGGACCGACGGCGGCTACGCCGCGGTTGACACGCGCGGTGCCGCGTGTCGAGGCGGATTCCTAGTTGGCTGTGCCCGGCGCCAGCGTACGCGAGCGCAGGTAGGTGGGCGGCTGGTAGACGAACCGCCAGCCGGCGTAGGTCTCAGCGTCGGCGAAGGCGACGTCGTCGTCGTAGAAGCCGGTGCGCTTGATCGGCCGCAGCTTCGACTTGCTGACGACCCCCATGACGTGACCGTCGGGCGACGGCACTGTGTCCCAGTCGGTCGAATTCGTCATCGGATCTCGGTACAGGCGCCTGAGCGCGCGAAATCCAAGCGCTTCTAGCACGCCAGGCGCAGTCGCGGGGCCGGCGCCGCTGCTGCTCTGCGACGCATCCGAGTCGGCACGGGTCGCGCCGAGGAGTTCGGTGAGCGTCGCCGGGTAACGGTGGTTGTGCGCGACGTAGCGGCCGATCGCCGCGCGGTACTCGTGCCCGACCCACAGCAGCTCCTGCTCGCGGTCGCGCTGCGCGGCCGCGCTCCAGACCTCGGCCGCGCGCGCCAGCAGGATGCCGATCAGCACGATCAGCGCGAGGAGCCCGAGATAGGTGAAGCCGCCGGAACGTCCGGCGCGCCCCTCACCACGTCGCATAGGGCGTCCCGTCCTGGCCGTTGCCCTCGGCGGCGCTGTGCACGTCCTTGACGCCGGTGTCGTCGGGGTCGTCGGCGTTGTTGACGAGCAGCCACACAGTGCCCTTCTTCGCAACCGGATCGACTGGGATCTGGCGCAGGTAATTCTTCTCGACCAGCGCCATCAGCGTCTCCGGATACTTGCCGGTGTCGCCGTAGAACTTGTCGATCGACTCGCGCATCGTCGCGAGGTCCTGCTTGAGCACCGCCTCGCGCGAGCGCTCGAGCGAGCGGAAGTAGCGCGGCACCGCGACCGTCAGCAGCGTCGCGATGATCGCCATGACGACGAGGAGCTCGAGGAGAGTGAATCCGCGGGTTCTACCAGTCACGGTAGGGCACTCCATTGAGTCCGGTCCGGACCGACTTCGAGTGGACGTCGTAGACGTCGTCACCCGGCTGCGGGTCGTCGGGTGGACTTTCGTAGGACCGGAGCGCCCAGGTGTCGGCCGCGGACGTCCTCCCGTCGGGCCAGAAGGGGTCGCGCGGAATGCTCCGCAGGAAGTAGATCTTGACGCCGTCCTTCGCGCTCCTCGAGTCGTCCACTCCGTCGACGAGCGTCTGCAGGTCCGGCGGGTAACCGGTCTGCTTGTCGATCTCCTTCTTGATGCGGCCTTCGTCCCACGCGCGCTTGTAAGCGTCGATCCCGCTACGGATCGTGCGTAGCGCGCGCTTGAGGTCCGCCTCCCGCTCGCGCTGGTAGACGAGCTGCGCCGACGGCACGACCATCGTCGCAAGCAGCGCGATGATCGCGACCGTGATCACGAGCTCGACGATGGTGAATCCGCGCGAACGCATGCGAAATCCGCCGGCGACTAGGGATTCACGGCGATCTTGAGTGGCGTCGCAGGCGTCGCGGCGACCGCGGTCCCGTCGGCACCGATCAGCACCACTTGGGTGGCAATCTCGACCGCCCGCGGCGCGACGGCCTTGAAGCGGAGCCTGAGGACGTCGCCCGTTCCCGTCACCGGCGCATCGGCCGTGCCACCGACCTCGAGCTGGACGCCGCCGGGCTTCATGTCGATCTTCGGCTGCTCGGCCGAGGACGCGAAATCGCCCGCCTCGGCGCTGACGAGCTGCATCGCGCTCGCGTCGAACCGCACCTGCGCACGCAGCCGGCCGAGCGCCTCGACGGCGCTCAGCCTCACGGCCACAGAGAACTCATCGCCAACCTTGGCGGTGTCGGGACCGTCGATGGAGATCGTCGGCTTTCCGGGTGCCGGTGCCGCGGCGGCAGGCGCGCT
>DASQHH010000902.1:0-1603 GCA_035632195.1 Vicinamibacterales bacterium | reverse complement strand
CATACGCACACCGCTCATCCGGGTCGATCTCGGTACGGGCGCCGACATCTATCTCAAGCTCGAGGTGCTCCAGCCGATCGGTTCGTTCAAGATTCGAGGCGCCTACAACGCCGTCCGTCAGCTGACGTCCGATCAGCTTGCGCAGGGCGTCTGGACGGTCAGCGCCGGCACCGCCGCACAGGGGGTCGCGCTTGCGGCGCGCATCGCGGGCGCCCGCTGCTCCGTCATGGTGATGGACACAGCGCCCGACACGAAGATCCGTGCGATCGAACGCCTCGGGGCGTCGATCGTTCGCGCCTCGTACGACGAGTGCTGGCGGACGGTCGAATCGCATCGCTCGGATCGCATGAAGGGCTTCTTCGTGCATCCGTTCGACGACGATCGCTTCATCGCGGGGAACGCGACATGCGGCCTGGAGATCCTCGAGGACCTGCCGGACGTCGACGCCGTCGTCGCTCCACTCGGCGGCGGCGGGCTGCTGGCCGGCATCTCCGCGGCGATGCGTGAGCTCCGTCCGTCGGCCCGCGTGTACGCGGCCGAGCCGGAGACGGCGGCGCCGCTGTCCGTGTCGCTGGCGGCGGGACAGGCCAGGTATTTCGACGGCTGGAAGGCGTCGTTCGTCGACGGCGCCGGCGGCAAGTCGGTGCTCCCGACCATGTGGCCGCTGCTGCGGGAGCTGGCCGGCTCGATCGTCGTGTCGCTCGACGAGGTCGGCCGCGCGATGAAATTGACCGCGGAGCGCGCCCGCGTCATCGCCGAGGGCGCGGCGGGCTGCGCCGTCGCGGCGGCGATGAGCGGCCGCTGCGGGACGGGAAAGATCGTCGCGGTCGTTTCAGGCGGCAATATCGACCTTTCACGGTTCGCCCAAGTCACCGGCGTGGACGGCGCCAGGGGAGCCTAGGGATCCTTTCGTGCGATGACGCGTCATTCCGATCTGCACATTCCTGAACGCATTGCCCGGCTCGAGGAGCTCGCGACGGACCTGTGGTGGAGCTGGCATCCCGAAGCACGCAACGTTTTCCGGCATCTGGACTATCAGATCTGGCGCGCAACGGCCCATAACCCGATCCGCATGCTCCGCCAGGTTCCGCGCGAGCGGCTCGACGCCGCGGCGTCGGACCCCGCCTTCCTCGCCGAGTACGACCGCGCGATTGAAGGGCTGTACGGCGCGCACGCGCTCACCAACACCTGGTGGTCGCGCCGCCACTCGCATCTGAACGATCGGGCGATCGCGTACTTCTCGGCCGAGTTTGCGCTGCACCAGTCTCTGCCGATCTACGCGGGCGGCCTCGGCGTGCTCGCGGGCGATCACTGCAAGGAAGCCGGCGACCTCGGCGTGCCGCTCATCGGCGTCGGCTTCATGTATCCGCAGGGCTACTTCCACCAGCATCTATCCGCCGAAGGCTGGCAGGAGGAAAGCTACGAGCGGCTGACCTGGACCGATGCGCCCATCGAGACCGCGTTCACGGCGGACGGCAAGCCGTGCGTCACCGCCGTACCGCTCGGCGATCGATCGGTGCTCGCGGCGGTCTGGCGCATCCAGGCCGGGCGCGTCAGGCTGTACCTGCTGGACACCGACCTCGAGGAAAACGCGCCGTGGGAT
>DASQHH010000901.1:0-1904 GCA_035632195.1 Vicinamibacterales bacterium | reverse complement strand
ACTCGCGCTCGTCATCGATTTGCGCGAGCTGCATGCGGTCCGTGTCGCACTTGTTGGTGGGCGCATAGCCGGCCCGATCCCTCGAGGTGATCCTGCCGGTTCCCGGATCGGTGGCGATGACGCCACCATTCGGAACATTTCCGTTTATAGGCCGCATCAAGTTCAGGTCCGGACGATACAGCAGCCATCCGTTCGTGATCGCGATGATCGCTTTCCGCTCTTCCCGGATGCCGCGAAGCGAAATCGCCAGATCCTGCAGCGCGTCAATCGCGCGTTTTTCGTGGCGGCGATCGATCATCTCCGCAGCGATACCATTGGTCGATTGGTCGTTCGGATAACAGAAACCGTACGCGAGGTCTTCCGGATCTTTCGGATTGATCTGATCCTTCTCGCCCCACGGCCAGTACCGCGCCAGGAAACCTTCGACCGTCGTCGTCTTGCGCGCGAACGTGACGTCGGTCGCCGCCATTTCCGGCGTCATCACGGCGACGAGATCGTCAGGCCCAATCAACTTGTCGAGGGCGTCGACGAGCGGCTTGCGGATGTTGTGCGAGCCGATGACGTCCACGTGATACGTGTCCAGAAACACCACGAACAGCCGCGCGCGCGTCGTCTCGGCCATCGCGCGCGACTGCGCGACCGTGTTCGGCTCGACGCGGGCCTCCTGCGGCAGGTTGCCGCGGATGACGACGTGCTCGAACTGCTCGATCTTCTGCGGCGCCTTGTCCTCGACGATCTCGAAGTCGTTCTGCGTGAGGTCTGTGACCGGCGCGCCGTCCTTCGTCGGATACGCGTCGACGCGGACGTAGTTGGCTTCGGTGTGGAACGTCGGTGGCTGGGGCTGCGGCGGTTGCTGCTGTTGTGCGGTCAGTGTCGGCAGCGCCACGAACGCGGCGAGAGCGAGGCCGCCGAGAACACGCGGACGAGCGGGCACTGCACACTCCTTCCCAGCCTTCGCGCTGCGCGCTACGGCGAGGCAAGGGGGCGCTGGCAGGGTCAGTCTAGCACCGGGCCCTGTGCGAGCAGCGCTGCAATCTTTGCGCGGACGACGTCGATGAGCTGGTTGCGTTCGTCGAGCGAATACCCCGCTGTCTCGACCGGCTCCCCCACGCGGATGCTGACCGTGGCGGGCTGGACGAACGCGCTGCCCTTCCGCATCGCGGCCGTTCCGCCCTGGACAGCCACCGGGACGATGGGCGCCTTCGCTTTGATGGCCATGATGAAGCCGCCCTTCTTGAACGGCAGCAGCTCGGCGGTCCGGCTGCGCGTCCCTTCGGGGAAGATGAGGAACGAGTTGCCCGCGCGCAGCGACGCCGCGCCCGCGTCGATCGATCGCATCGCCGCTTCCTTGTTCCGGCGGTCGACGGGAATGAAGCCGCCGAACCGGAACGCCCGCGTCATCACCGGAATCTTGTTCAACTCCGCTTTGTAGAGGATGTGCAGCATCGGGTGCAGCGCGTGATAGAGCGCCGGCGGATCGACGTTGCTCTGATGGTTGGAGCAGTAGACCGACGCGCGCGATGGATGCAGGTTCTCACGCCCCGCGACGCGGAGCTTGATGCCCGTCAAAAACAGACCGATCGTGACGCCGATGTGCCCCAGCACGTGCAGATGACGCTTCCATCCGGTCGCGAGCGCGATCAGCATTCCCGGCGGCGCCACGATGAGCACGTAGAGCGAGACGGCGACGTAGGCCGCAATCGATCGAATGGCCGCGATGAGCACGCGCGAGAGATTGTAGATGAAAAAGCCCGCCCAACCTTTCGGTCAAGCGGGCTGACTGGCGACTGGACGACTGGCGACTGGCGACTGGCGACTGGACGACTGGCGACTGGCGACTGCTACGACGCCCGGACGGCCCGGCGCGGCCCTGTCGTCGACGCGGTGTTCTGCGCGACCGCTCG
>DASQHH010000900.1:0-5045 GCA_035632195.1 Vicinamibacterales bacterium | reverse complement strand
CGAACAAATACCCACGGCTCAGGCGAATCCTGCATCCGGCGAGGCGGCCACACGCGCCGCGTCGCCGCGCACGATCGGCACCGGGACCGCGGAGGCCGATGGCCCGAATGGCGGCGGCGTCACGAGCCATTCGCCGCTCGACGAATCGCGGACGACGTGAAAGACGCCCTGACTGAAACCGACGAGATACGGAATCATCGGTCCCTGCGCGCCGAGAAAGACGACGACGCGATCGCCGACGGCGAACCGCGGCGCTCCGACGACGATGCTGCGGAACCGGCCGAGCAGGCCGCCCGGCACGCGGAACTGCACCATGCCGCCGAGGCCGCCTTTCAGATAAGTGTCGGCCTGAAGCGTGACCAGCGTCTCGATGGTGCGTCGATCGTCGGTCCAACGTCCGTCGACCGAGACGACGCGGCCGCGCACAATGGCGACAGCGTCATGGGTCAGCTCGCCGAGATCGGCTGGAACGAGCGTTGTCGCGCCAGGCCGCGCGCCGGCCGCGGCAATCACCGCGGCACAGAGGAACAAGCGCAGATTGATTGTCATGGTTTCAAGACCCGCATCACGGCCTCCGCCGCGCGCCTGCTCGCGCCAGGTCCGCCGAGACGCTCGCGCACCATCGCGAGGCCCTCGCGGATCTTCGAAACGCGCTGGCGATCGGTCAGCATCGCGACCGCTTCCCTGGCGACGGCGTCCGGCGTAAACGCCTCCTGGATGAACTCAGGAACGATCTTCGAGCCCGCGATCAGATTCACCATGCCGATCGTGTCCAGCGACACGAGATGGCGGCCGATGGAGTACGTCATCGGAGACAGCCGGTAGACGATCACCATCGGCGTGTCGTGCAGCGCGGTCTGGACGGTGGCCGTGCCGGACGCGGTCAACGCGACGTCGGCGGATGCGAGCGCCGCGTCGGTGTCGCCGTCGACCACCGCGATCGGCTGGAGGTTCCGCAGCGGCTCGAACAGCGCATCGTCGAGGTGCGGCGCGCGCGCGACGACAAACTGCGCCGCCGGCACTGCCGCCCGGATCCGCGCGGCGGCGGCGGCGAGGTCAGGCAGAATCCGCGCGACTTCGTTCGGGCGGCTGCCGGGCAGAATCGCCACCGTCGGCGCGGATGCACTGAGCCCGTGCGCCGGGAGAAACGACGCGCGCGGCGCCGACGGCACTGCCAGGTCCACCAGAGGATGGCCGACGAACTCGACGGGCACGCCGGCCTTCCGGTACACGTCGACCTCGAACGGGAAGATGACGAGCACGCGGTCGGCGATCCGCCTGATCGTCTGGATACGCTTCGGCCGCCATGCCCAGATTTGCGGGCTGATGTAATAAACGACGGGGATGCCGAGCCGACGAACGCGGCGCGCCAGCCGGAAGTTGAAGTCCGGAAAGTCGACCACGACGAGACCGTCCGGCCGCTCACGCTCGGCGAACGCGACGAGCGCTTTCATCGCCGCCAGGTAGCGCGGAAGCTTGCCAATCCACTCCGTCAGGCCGGTCACTGCGAGATCGCGATAGTCGTCGACGAGCGTTCCGCCGGCGGCCGCCAGGCACGGGCCGCCGAGTCCCGATACGGAGAGCGAGGGTTCGAGCGCCCGCAGCTCGCGCGTCAGCGCGCCGGCGTACAAGTCGCCCGACGCTTCTCCGCATGAGATCAGCAGCTTCATTGCGGAATGCGGAGGCCGGCCGTGATCTACGACTCGGGCCGTGAGAACAGCGCGGGTTCGATCGGCTGGTTGATTGTCAGGCTCGAGACGCGGCGGTCGACGGCCGTGCCGCCGACGCGGCGGATGGCGCGGAATGGAATCTCCACGCCGTCGACGCTTCGATAATCCGAGAACTCCTCTTCGATCGTCGGGCGGCCGGGCGAGTCGGCGACGAATGCCTGTTTCACGATGAATCCGCTCTGCGGATCGATCTGCAGGACAATCGGATTCAGATCGCGGGCCGACAGCTCGAGCGCGTGATTCGTCTTGCCGAGCGCGTCGCGAACGTCCGGCAGCAGGCGCACGGCCACCGCGCCGTCCTTCGCCGCCAGCAGCAGCGCGACGGCATCACGGCGCAGGTTCGTGCGGGCGTCGCGGATGAATCCATCCGATACCGCATGGAGGCCGGCCTTGTCCTTCATCCATCCGAAGCGCCCGTCGTAGCCCTGCGTGACCATGCCGTCCGGCGTCTTGGTCTCGACGCGGAACTTGTCCGGATAGGCGATGTAGTTGGTCGAATCGGTCTCCTTCTTGCCGTCCGGCGTCTCCGCCGTCAGCGTCTGCCTGGCGACGATCGTCTTCACGGCTCGCAGTTTCTCGAGACCGCCTTTCGCCGCAATGGCGCGATCGAGCAGCTCTGTCGCCTTCAGGGCCTCTTCCGCGGCGACCGGCGGCGCCTGACGCGCGGCTGGAGCCTGCCGATACGCGGCAGACGCGGCGTGCAGGCGAGCGCCTCCTCCTACACCCGCATCCGCTCTGACGCGGCTCTTCCGGAAATTCGCCGCCGTGAGATCGAGATCCTGCAGCGATACGGTCTCGAACTCGCCGAAGCCGATGCGCGCGAGCTGCGACGAGAACGCGGAGGCATTCCCCACGAGGACGATCGACAGGCGATCGGGCCGCAGATACTTCTGCGCGACGCGCTGCACGTCGTCAACGGTCACGGCGTTGACACGCTCGCGGAACGTCTGCAGCTGATCGACCGGGAGTCCGTAGAACAGCACGGTCACGACCTGCATGGCGATCGAGCCCGGCGTCTCGATGCTGAGCGGGAAGCTGCCGGCGAGATAGGCCTTCGCGTCTTCCAGTTCGACCTGGCTCACGCGCTCGCGCTGCAGTCGCCAGAATTCGTCGACGATGAGTCGCAGCACTTCGCCCGTTGCGTCGGACCGCGTGTTGGTCTGCGCCTCGAAGTCGCCGCTCTCCTTCAACGTGTCGAAGCTTGCCTGTGCGCCGTACGTCAGGCCGCGCTGCGTCCGCAGCACCTGGTGCAGCCGGTTGCTGCCCTCGCCGCCGAGAATCCGGATGGCCATGTTCAGCGCCATATAGTCGGGATGGTTGCGCGGAATCCCGATGTGTCCGACGCGGACTTCGGTCTGGACGGCGTCCGGCTTGTCGACGATCACGACGCGACGCGCAGGGTCCGGCGGATCGATGAACTTGTCGGTGGACACGTCCTTCTTCACCCAGTCGCCGAAGACAGTCTTCGCGCCCGCGAACGCCTCCTCTGCGGTGAGGTCGCCGACGATGGCGAGAATGGCGTTGTTCGGCGTGAAGTAGCGGCCGTGGAAGGCGACGAGGTCGTCGCGCGTGATGCCGGCAAGCGTGTCCGGCGTGCCGCTGTCGGGCATGCCGTACGGATGGAACCCGTAGACGAGGCGATCGAAGACCGAGTTGGCGACGTATTCCGGGTCCTGCAGGCTGACCTGCAGCCCCGACAGCATCTGCTGCCGCTGGCGCTCGATTTCATTCGGCGCAAACGCCGGATGCCGCGACATGTCCGACAGCATCCGCAGCCCCGTGTCGAAGCTGTCCTTCATCACGGTGACGTTGAGCATCGTCCAGTCGGTTCCGGCGCCGGCGCCCATCTCGCCGCCGATGAAGTCGATGTCGTCGTTCATCTCCGCCGCCGTGCGCGGATGCGAGCCGGCGACGCCCTGGTCGAGCAGCGCCGCGAGCAGGTGCGCGAGCCCGAGCTTGCCTTTCGGATCGTGCGCGGTGCCGGCTCGAACGAGCATGCGTATGCTGACTACCGGCTGCTCGTGATGGAGGACCGCGACGACCTGCAGGCCGTTCGGCAGCGTCTGGAGCTGGTACTCGGGGAACTTGATGTCCCTCGCCGGCAGGGGGCGCGGCGGCGCCTCCATGGGCCACTGAATCGGCCGCGGCTGCGCGCCGGCTGTCGCCGCGATCAAGGTCAGCATCGACGCGACGACGGCGCGCCTCATCGGTCACCGCCCGGCTTGCCCGACGGCATCAGCGTCAGCACCAGCCGGTTCTCGGGGCGGAAATACGTCCGGGCGACGCGCTGGACGTCGCCGACCGTCATCCGCTGGAAGATATCGAACTCGCCGTCGGCGGTCGTGATGTCGCGGTGGATCACGACCGCATGCGAGAGGACCTCGGCCTTCTGCTGGTCCGATTCGCGCCCGAGGATGTAGTCGCGCGCGAACTGATTCTTCGCGCGCTGCAGCTCGTGTTCGCTGATCGGCTGCGCTACGAGCTTGTCCATTTCGCCGATGAGCGCGGTAGTCACTTCATCGGTCGTGTGACCCGGCTGCACGATGGCCACCGCGTAGAAGAGATTCGGATCTTCGATCAGGTTGGCCTGACCGAACGCCGCAACGGCCATCTGCTTTTCGTAGACCAGCTTCTGATAGATGCGCGAGCTCTCGCCGTCGGACAGCACCTTCGCGGCGATGTGAAGCGGGTACGAATCCGGATTGCCGTCGTAGGTGATGTGATGCGCCACGACGACCGCCGGCAGCGGCACGGCGACCGGAATCGTCGCGCGCTTCTCCTTCGTCTGCGCCGGCTCCTGCGGAATGTCGCGCGGCACCGGCTTGGCCGCCTTCGGCACGCGCGCCATGTACTGATTGACCAGTTGCAGCGCCTGCGCCGATTCGAAGTCGCCGACGAGCACCATCGTCGCGTTCGAGGGCACGTAGAACGTGTGATAGAAGTCGAGCACGTCGTCGATCGACGCGGCCTCGAGATCCGCCATGCTGCCGATCGTGGCGTGCTTATAGGGATGCGTCGTAAACGCCTGGTCGTAGATGATCTCGTTCAGGCGACCGTACGGCTGGTTGTCGACCCGCATCCGCCGCTCTTCCTTGACGACGTCGCGCTCGTTCGTGAACGTGTCCTGGTCCACGCGCAGCGTCGCCATCCGATCGCCTTCGAGCCACAGAATCATCGGCAGGTACTGCGCCGGAACCGTCTCCCAGAACACCGTCTCGTCGTCGGTCGTGTAGGCGTTGCTCTGACCGCCCACCGACGAAATCATCGACGTGTGCGCTTCGGGCTGGACGTTCTTCGAGCCCTTGAACATCAGGT
>DASQHH010000899.1:0-4527 GCA_035632195.1 Vicinamibacterales bacterium | reverse complement strand
CATGTCGGGGTCCTTTGTCTTGCGCAGCGGCGTCGGCACGCAGATGTTGACCGTGTCCAGCTCGGCGAGCACGCCGGGGTCGGTGGTCGCGCGGAGCGTTCCGGCCGCCACGAGCCGCGCCAGTTCGGCGGTCGGCACGTCGGGGATGTACGAGGCCCCCTGATTGACGGCGTCCGTCTTCCGGGAATCGACGTCGATGCCGACGGTGGTGAACCCCGCGCGCGCGAACTCGACGGCGAGGGGAAGGCCTACATATCCAAGGCCGATGACGCCGACGCGCGCCGCGTGGGACGCAACCTTGTCGGCTAGGGAATCGTGGCAGCTGCTCACAGCGAATCCTCCAGGACGGGCTCGGGGGTTCCGAGCAGAACGGCCTTGACGCGGCGCCACATGCTCCGGGGCCGCGGGCGGCGTGGCACTGCGGACGCCGCACCACGCGGCCTCGGCGCCGGCGTCGGCGGCCACGAGGTCGCGACCGGCTTGCCGGTTTCGGTGGCCCTGGTCTTGAGCAGGCGGTACTGTTCTGCCAGGACGCGCCGCTGTTCGACGAGCTCTTTCTCGCGCTGCGCGATCTCGCGTTCTCTCTGCTGCACATGGTCTTCGCGGACGGCGAGCGCCTTCGCCCGCTTCTCGTCCGCGACTGTCAGGGCTGTCGCGATGGCCGTAGGCGTCAGCCGCGGCCCTGGCGTCGCCGACGCCGCCGGCGCGCCTACGGCGGCGGCCGCCGGGTCCGCCGGGACGACCGACGCGTGCCGGTTCGGCGCCGCCGCCGGTCCGAGCACTCCGGTCGAATCGAGATCCGCGATCACGTCGTCGACGAGCGCGGCGTCGATCTCGCAGCGCTCCTCGCCGTAGCCGAACACGAGCGCGGCGTCGGAGATGACGTTGATCAGCCGCGGCACGCCCAGGCTGCGCCGGTGGACGCGGTCGGTCACCGTCCGGGGGAATTCCATCGGCGCGCCGATCGCGGCGCGCGCGAGCCGGTGGTTGATGTAGTGGGCCGTCTCGTCCGCGTCGAGCGGCTCGAGGTGGTAGCTGACGGTAATGCGCTGGCGCAGCTGCTCGAGCTCCGGCCGGTCGAGCTTGTCGCGGAGATCCGGCTGCCCGATCAGCACGATCTGAATCAGCTTCGACTTCTCGGTCTCGAGGTTCGACAGCATCCGGATTTCCTCGAGCGCCGGGAGCGAGAGGTTCTGCGCCTCGTCGATGACCAGCAGCACCAGCTTGCCCGCGCTGCGCTGGGCGACGAGGAACTCGCCGAGCATCTTCAGCATCGCCGGCTTGGAGAGCCCGGCCGGGTCGAGGCCGAAGTCGATCATGGCGGACTCGAGGAGCTCCCGGGGATCGAGCAGCGTGTTCATCAGCCGCGCGACGGTCGTGCGATCGTCGAGGCCGCGGAGCAGCGTCTGCAGCAACGTCGTCTTGCCGGAGCCGATCGCGCCGGTAATGACAATGAAGCCGGCGTGCGACTCGATTCCGTAGCGCAGGTAGTTCAGCGCCTCGCGATGGACCCGGCTTGGGTAGAGGTAATCGGGATCCGGCGTGAGCGCGAAAGGCCGTTCGCGGAGCCGGTAGAAGCGTTCATACATGACGTCCTCACTCACCCGAGGCGACGGGCCACTCGACGTCCGCGCCTTCAATGGCGGGCAGGACGTCGCGCACGGCGCGCTCGAAGTCTTCGGGGAAATCGATCTCGGTCCACGGGAATCCGCGAGTGCCGACCGCGTGGAGCGGCCGCAGCTTCGCGAAGTCGCCGAAGGCGCGCGGCGCCCAGTCGCGGGTGCCGCCGCCTGTGATGCGATCGTCGAGAATGCCCGCGAGGATGTGTGCGCCTTCCGGGCCGAACTTGACGATGCCCACGTTCTCCCCGTCCGCGTCGCCCGGCGCCATCGTCTTGGAGATCTCGGCGACCAGGCCGCGACGGATTTTCACTTTCATCTCTTCTCCGCCGAACGGCTCGCCGTCTTCCTGGTATCCGACCAGCAGGGCGTCCGCGTGCCGCGCGCCGACGAGATCCGTCAGCATCTGCGGGTGGAAGAGCACGTCACAATTCATCACGACGAAACCGTCGAGCAGCAGGTGTCGTGCCAGCCAGAGCGAATAGAGGCTGTTGGTCTGCGCATAGCGCGCGTTCTCGACGTACGTGGCGCCGAGACCGCATACGCGGCGCACGCGATCCGCCCCGCACCCGACGACGACGACGATGTCGCTGATGCCGGCGGCGCGCATCGTTTCGATCTGCCGCTCGACCAGCGTCATGCCGCCGATTCGCAGCAGGCACTTCGGCTTGTCGCCCAGCGTTCCGTTCAAGCGCGATCCCTTGCCCGCGGCGAGGATGACTCCTTTCATGGCGCCTCATGCGGCCGCGGCAAGGCGTCGCCGCAGCCTGACGATTTCGTTTGCCTTCGCGAGATACGCCTCGCGTTCGCTGCGTGTAATCGCGAAGGCGAGGAACGTGACCGCATAACAGAGCGCGCCGACGGCGCCCAGCGCGGCGACGCCGATCAGACGCGACGGCACCGCCTCCCGCAGCGGGATGATGACCAGCGCCATCACCGCCGTCGGCCAGACGGTCGGCCAGACGGCGAGCCGCGCCGCCTCGATGACGCCGAGCCCGACACGGCGGCAGGCGGCGGGCCAGAGCACGAAGATCGACGTCGCCGCGACCGGCACGAGCGTGCCCATCGCCTGGCCGACGAGCCCGTAACGGCGTATCCACAGGAGGCTGAGCGCCAGGTTCGCGACCGCGGCGCCCGCGTTCGCCCACGACAGCAGCCGGTGCCGCCCGGCGCCCTTCAGGAGCGTGGTCGCCGTCGCGTTGCCGACACGGATGGCGACGACGACGATGAGGATTTCCGCGACGGCGATGCTGTCGTCGAACCTCGGCCCGACCCACGCGCGGATCAGCGGCGCGGCGAGGAGGAAGAGGGCCGCCGCGAGCGGCATCGCGCCCGCGAGCGACAGCCGGGTCCCGTGCACAAGAATCGCCCGCAGCCGGTCCGGCCGCTGCACGTCGCTGTCCACGACCAGCGGGAACAGGACCCCGTTCAGCTGATTCGTCAGACGCTGCAGGCCTTCGGCGATGCGCTGCGGCACGGTCCAGATGGCCACGGCCGCCGGCGACAGGAACGCGCCGATCACGAATGCGTCGATCGAGTAGTTCAGCTTGTTCGACCAGTCGATGATCGCCACGTACACGCTGAACGCGGTCAGCTCGTGCACCCGCGACCACCGGAACAGCGAGGGCCTCAACGACAGCGGCGGGAATACCAGGTACGCGTTCAGCCGGTACACGAAGTACGCCAGGATGCGCACCACCGTGGTGGCCGCGACGAGTTGAACGAGCGTCGCGCCGGACAGCAGCATCGCGACGTTCACAGCGGCCACCACCAGCGAGCTGGCGATGCCGACCGCGTTGTTCAGGTCGTACCGCTGGAAGCCGTTGATGACGCCGCCGAACACGCTGAACGGAAACCCGAGCGAGACGTAGACGCCGACGATGAGCAGCAGCGACCGGCCGGTGTCCATCTGATCGGGGGTGAGATTGAAGACGCGGCCGATGTTGAGCGCGAGCGCGACGAAGATCGCGTACGCGACCAGGCCGCAGACGCCGAAGATCACGAACAGGGTGCTGGCGATCTCGTTGAGGCTTTTCGCGTCGCGGCGGGCGCGGTACATCGCGATGAACTTGACCATCGATCCGCCGAAGCCGAGATCGAGGACGGAGAAGTACGCCATCATCGACGCCGTGAGCATCCAGAGGCCGTACGCCGACTGGCCGAGATGCCGGATGTTGAACGGCAGCAGCAGAATGCCGATGAGCGTGTCGATGCCGATCGCCAGATAGCGCGTCGAGACGTTCCGCGCCACCGTCATCAGCGGCGCATCGTCGGACCAGAGTTCGGCCTGGCTCGAGCGGCGCGCCTTCATTTCGCGCCCTTTCCGAAGAGGATGACTTTCACGGTGTCGAGCGCGATCGTCAGGTCGAACACGATCGACAGGTGCTTGATGTAGTAGAGGTCGTAGCGCAGCTTTTCCATCGCGTCTTCGATCGTCGAGCCGTAGCGGTATTTCACCTGCGCCCATCCGGTCACGCCCGGTTTCACGGAGTGGCGCTCCATGTAGAAGGGAATCTCGCGCGCGAGCTGCTCGACGAAGAACGGCCGCTCGGGGCGCGGACCGACGAAGCTCATGTCGCCCTTCAGCACGTTCCACAGCTGAGGCATCTCGTCCAGGCGGGTCAGCCGGATGAAGCGGCCGACGCGCGTGACGCGATCGTCCCTGTCGCGCGCCCAGATCGGCTTGCCTTCCTGCTCGGCATCGGTCCGCATCGAGCGGAACTTGTAGAGCGTGAACGGCCGGCCGTTCTCGCCGACCCGCTCCTGCGAGTAGAGCGCGCCGCCGGGCGAGTCGATGACGATGGCGATCGCGGTCGCCGCCATCACCGGCGCCGCGAGGACGCAGCCGACGATCGAGAAGGCAAGATCCAGCATCCGCTTGACCGCGCGCGTCGCGCGCGCCGCCCGG
>DASQHH010000898.1:0-2414 GCA_035632195.1 Vicinamibacterales bacterium | reverse complement strand
CCGCGATCCGGGCAACGACGACGAGCGCACGATCGATCGCCGCACGCGGGCAGCCGCAGGGCAGCTGCTCGCGCCCCACGTCTATCCGTCGTCGCTGATCGATGGGAAAGGGCCGTACACCGCGCAGGTCGCCAACGTCGCGACGAGCGAAGCCGAAGCCATTGCCCTCGTCGACAAGGCGAAGGCGAACGGTTTCACCGGTGTGAAGTTCTATGGGACGTTCAACCCCGCGTGGCTCCCGGCCGCGATTCGCGAAGCGCACAAGCTGGGACTGCACGTTCATGGCCACATCCCCGCGGGCATCCGGCCGCTCGACGCCGTCAACGACGGCTACGACGAGATCACGCACATCAACTGGATCATGATGCAGGCGATGCCGGACGAGGTGATCAAGACGTCGAATGGCATCATGCGCTTCGAGGGTCCGGGCCGGTACGCGAAGGACGTGGATCTGGAGAGCGCGCCGATCAAAGCGTTGCTCGGCGCGATGGTCGAAAAGAAAATCTACAACGATCCGACGATGGTCGCGTTCGAGAGCCTGTACGTGCCGGAGAACGGCGACTTATCGCCGTCGTACGCGCCGTTTGTCGGAACGATGCCGCCGGCGACCGAGCGCGGATTCCGGCAGGGCGGCTTCGCCGTGCCGAAGGACCTGACGCGCGCGGACTACCGCGCGAGCTGGGCGAAGATGGTTGCGCTGCTGGGGAAGATGCACGCGGCAGGCATCCCGATCGTCGCCGGCACTGACGGCGCCGGCATCGAGCTGATTCACGAGCTCGAAATCTACGTGCAGGCTGGTTTTCCGCCCGCGGACGCGATTGCAGCGGCGACGATCGTGCCCGCGCGGCTCGTCGGGCAGGACGCGAAAACGGGGTCGATCAAGGTGGGAAAGACGGCCGATCTGGCCCTCATCGACGGCGATCCGTCCGCCCGCATTGCCGACCTCCGTCAGACGCGCGTCGTCATGCTCGACGGCAAGCTGCTTGACGCCGACGCGCTCCGCAAGGCGTCCGGCTTCTCCGGTCGCCCAAGGTGAAGCGCTCAGCTGTCAGCGGATGATGAGGGCTAGTGAGTGCGCTGCAGCGCCTCGAGCGCTTTCCGTTCCGCGCTTTCAGCGCGGCCGAACGTGAGCGTCGTCGATCGATAGCGAGCAGCGGCGCGGGCGTGAAATCCCGAGTCGCCATCCATGCCGTCGCGGGCCGTGCCCCCGGCGTCGGCGCCGCGCAGTCCCGCGGCGCGCAGCCGCCAGCTCTCGCATCGCAGCCTGATGTACTCGCGCGCGTCGGCGACGCGCGGAAGATCTTCGTGGGGAACGCCGTTGATCTTCGCGATGCGGTCGTCCGCCGCCTGTAGTTCCGGCACGATTGCCTTGTCGATGACGCCAGCGAGCGCCGCGGCTGTCATGGCGCCGTTCTTGAATCGTGCCGCTGACGTCTGATACATGTCCGACGTCGAGCGCTCGACCTTCACGAGCCGATCGAGCTCCGGGCGGACGTCGGAGATTCCACGCATCGGCACAGCGAAACCGGCCGCCACGACGAGAGCGGCGGCGAAGCCAGCCGCCACCCGCCGCGGCGCTGGAGCCTCGTCTGTGACGTCGCGGACGACGGCCAGTGCGAACACGGCGGCGGATCCGGCCGCAGCGAGTGACGCGACCGCGCCGGGCGCGCCCGACACCAGCGCGTGCAGCAGAAACACCGCGAAGACGGGCAGCATACGCAGGGCCGCGACCGGCGGCATCGTCAGGATGCTGTTGGAGCGGCGGCTGCGGATCGTGAATGCGATCAGAACGGCGTAAAGGCCGAGCACGGCGCCCGCCGAACCGAAGGTGACGCCAAGCGGGATCGTGGCGAGCGCAACGAGGCTCACGGCGGTTGCGGCGGCGGCATACGCGCCGGTGAACGCGAACGGCCCGATGAGCCGCTCGAGCGTCAGGCCGACCTGCACCAGCGCCGCGGTTTCGATGAGCAGTGAGAAGAAACCATCGTGCACGAACGATGAGGTGAGCAGCCGCCACCATTCACCGTTGGTAGTGCGCGGTCCGGTGTTGGCGCCCCAGGCGACGAGCGTCGCCGGATCGCTGATTGCGCCTTTGCCGAACAGCACGGCGATGAACAGCGCGACGTTCAGCGCGGTGAGGACATATGTCGCGTATGCCTGCGGCGTCCGATCGCGCAGCGCACCGCGGAACGTGTCCAGCTGCGGGCGCCCATGGCTATTGAGTAGACGTGCCCCTTCGACGACGGTCGTCAGCGTGCGGGTCCGGGCGTCCGGCGTCATCATGCGGTACGCGACCACCGCGACGAGGACGAACGCGATCATCGTTGTCACACATCCTGCAACCTCAAGACGTGTGCCAGCGCAGCGGTTCCGTGAGGCGATATCAGGCGATATTTCGCGCGGCGCCCGCGGTC
>DASQHH010000897.1:0-4862 GCA_035632195.1 Vicinamibacterales bacterium | reverse complement strand
CCTATACGACGATATTCCGCCTGCGAGCGACGCCAAGAAAGGCGGCGGCGGAGGAACAGGACGCAATCGGCGTGAGATCCGAGAGGACGAGTTCGGCCGCCGTGTATCCGATATCTTCGTGAAGGCGGTCCAGCGCGAAATCATCAGCGAGTCGCAGGCTCTCAACTACCTCGATATCCCATCCGCAGAATTCGACCGTCTTCGAAACCGCAGCGCAGCGTAGTCGATGGCGCCGATCGTTTGGGTTCTCGACACGAGCTCATTGATCGCAATCAAGTCAACGGTCCCTCGAGTGAATCGCGAGCGCTTATTCGAAGCGATGACGACTCTCGCGCATTCGGCGGAGTTGTGTTTTCCACGCGAGGTTCTGGCCGAACTGCGGCGGAACCTGGAAGACAAGCGACAGCCCGATCCGCCGTCTCAATGGGCAATCAGCGTCGAGGCCGAAGCATGCAGCGTTGCGCCAACGTTCGACGACGTCAAGGCGGTGCTCGCAATGGTGCCGGACGTTCTGGACCCAGACAAGGAATCCGGCGTCGACGAGGCGGATCCATATGTCCTTGCCCTTGCGGTGAAGCTTCGGGCGGAAGGATACGATGCCCGGGTCGTTACGCAAGAGGCTCGAGATGCACCGAAGAAATTGTCGCTAAATACCGCGTGCGGCATGCTGGGCGTTCCAAGCGTTCCACTCGGTGGTTTCCTGAGGGCCCTTGATCGGAAGTGATCCCCGCGATCGGATCGATCGTCCCACGCGTATACTCCTCCGCATGAACCGGAGTACGTGTCGCTGGCTGGTAGCTGCAGCTCTCGCTGGCCTCGCCGCCCCCAAGCTGCTCGGTCAGGAGACGCGATCGCCGCGAAATGCGGAGGAATTCGACGCGCTGTTCAAGCAGGTGTCGAACTGGGGACGCTGGGGCAAGGACGATCAGCTCGGGTCGATCAACCTGGTCACGACTGCGAAGCGCAGGCAGGCGCTGGCGCTTGCGAAGACGGGCGAGTCGGTCTCGCTCGCGCGCAATCCGATGACCGAGCGCGCCGAAGACAACGCGAGTCCCTTCGAGCACACGATGCTGCCCGGCAACAACATGGATCGCTACGCCGTCTCGTATCACGGCTACGCGCACAGCCACATCGACGCGCTCTGCCACTTTCTGTACAAAGACCAGACCTACAACGGCTACGCGCGCGCCGACGTCAACACCGACAAGGGCTGCGCCAAACTCGGCATCGAAAACCTGAAGAACGGCGTGATCACGCGCGGCGTGCTCGTCGACATCCCGCGGCTCCGCAAGGTCCCGTGCCTCGAGCCCGGGACGCCCATCTACGCCGAGGATCTCGAGGCGTGGGAAAAGATGGCGCACGTCACCATCGCGGCGGGCGACGCGGTCCTCGTGAGGACCGGACGCTGGGCGCGCCGCGACAAGCTGGGGCCGTGGAACGTCGCGCAGAATGCCGCCGGACTGCACGCTTCGGTCGCGCCCTGGTTCAAGGCCCGCGGCGTCGCCATCGTCGGGAGCGACGTGGGGGAGGACGTGACGCCGTCCCGCGTCGAGGGCGTGGCGCTGCCCGTCCACACGCTGTTCATCACCGCCATGGGGATGAACCTGCTGGACAACCAGGACCTCGAGGCCGTCGCCGAGGCTGCGGCGCGGCTGAATCGCTGGGAGTTCATGCTGACGATCGCGCCCGTGCCGGTCACTGGCGGGACGGGATTTCCTCTCAACGCGCTCGCGACGTTTTGACATGCAGGCCTGAAGGCCTGCGCTACTTTTCTTCCCAGCGCACTTCGAGATACGTAATCGATCCGCCGTCGAGCTCTTTGTACCAATGCGGCACGCCTGATGGAACGAGAATCACGTCGCCCTTCGCGACGTGCCGGCTCTCGCCCCCTTCGATCGTCGCGGGACCCGCGCCGCGTCCGCCGGCCGGCCGCACGATCGTTCCACCCGTCACGAGCGTGCCGGATCCCTCCATGATGTGATGCAGCTCCGCGAAGCCCGGATGCGCCGTTGCGCCGGCAGCCTTCGTCCGGCGGACGATGTTGATACGGTGATGGTCGTTGTTGGACACGGCGGAGGTCAGCATGTCCGGCGTAGCCTGGCCGGCGGCGAGCGCGCGCAGCAGCTCGGTCTCCGTTTTGTACACCGACGCTGAATCCGCGGCCGCCAACGAGGCCGACAACAGTGAAAGAAGGAGCAGGGTTCGCATGACGGGCAATATACAATCACCGCGGAGGCCCGCTGACAATGTCGAAATCCCTTGCGCTCGCGGCCTTGGTTGGCGCCGTTTACCTCGTTTCCGGGTCGGCCGTTCCCACCGCACAGACCGCCGCCCCGGGCACGGTCACGTTCACGAAAGACGTCGCGCCCATCTTCCAGAAGGCGTGTCAGAACTGCCATCGGCCCGGCTCCATCGCGCCGATGTCGCTCCTCACATACGAAGATGCCCGCCCGTGGGCGCGATCGATCAAAGACCGCGTCGAGCGCCGGTCGATGCCGCCATGGCATGTGGACCGCACCGTCGGGATCCGGAGGTTCAAGGACGATCCGTCGTTGAGCGACAACGAAATCGCGACGATCGTGTCGTGGATCGACGCCGGCGCGCCGAAGGGCAATGCGGCCGACATGCCGGCGCCGCGCCAGTTCGAGGATTCCGATCGCTGGCACATCGGCAAGCCGGATCTCATCGTCGAGATGCCGCGGTCGTTCGAGGTCAAACCCGAGGCCGCCGACTGGTGGGGCAACTTCATCGCCGATTCGGGCCTGACGGAGGATCGCTACATCAAAGCCGTCGAGGCGAAGCCGTCCGCCGGCGCCGTCCGCGTCGTGCATCACGCCGTCGAGACGCTCGAATACGAAGACGGCACGCCGAGCGGCGGAACGCTGGTCGAGTACGCCGTCGGCAAGAACGGCGACATCTTCCCGGACGGCTCGGGCAAGCTGATGAAAGCCGGCGCGAGAGTCCGCTTCAACATGCACTACCACGCGATCGGAAAACCGGTCCTCGATCGCACGTCCGTCGGCATCGTCTTCTACCCGAAGGGCGTCGTCCCGAAGCACGTGATGACGACGATCCTCTCGCCGAACCAGGATGACCTCGACATCCCGGCGGGCGCGGACAACGTCCGCAGCGACGCGTACTACAAGTTCGACAAGAACGCCCGCCTGGTCGGCTTCATGCCGCACATGCACAACCGCGGCAAGCGCCAGTGCATCGAGGCGATCTACCCGAACATGCAGATCGAGCAGTTCAACTGCGTCAACTACGACTTCCAGTGGCAGATCGTCTACAACTACGCCGACGACGTCGCGCCGCTGCTGCCGGCGGGGACCATCGTGCACGTCATCAGCTGGCACGACAACTCGGTGGCCAACAAGTACAACCCCGATCCGCGCAACTGGGTCGGCTTCGGCAACCGCACGACCGACGACATGTCGCGCCACTGGCTGACCTACTACACGATGAGCGACGAAGAGTTCAAAGCGGAGCAAGCCGAGCGCGCGGCGTTGAAGAAGAAGACGAATGAGTAGACTCCTGGTCGCGCTTGCGTTCGTGACGTTCGCCCCCCAGGTCCGCTACGCGGTCGGGCAGAACGTCGCGCCGGTGTTCGAAGGGTGGGAGCGCAACGCGGACGGCAGCTTCAACTTCGTCTTCGGCTACATGAATCGCAATTACGAAGAGGAAATCGACGTTCCGGTGGGCGACGGCAACTTCCTCGAGCCCGGCGAGGCGGATCGAGGTCAGCCGGCGCACTTCTACACGCGGCGTCAGCAGTTCGTCTTCAAAGTCCGCGTGCCGAAGGACTGGGGGAAAAAGGATCTCGTCTGGACGCTGACCAGCCACGGCAAGACCGAAAAAGCGTTCGCGTCGCTGATGCCCGTGTGGGAGATCGACGTCGGCACCTACCAGCAGAACCGCGGCGGACCGGGCGAGCTCGGCGAGCCTGACGACCCGCCGGTCATCACGCTGTCGGGCGCGAGGGAACGTTCGATCGCCGTCGGCGAAGCGTTGACCCTGTCGACCATGGTCGCCGACGACGGCCGGCCGACCGCGCGGCGCAGCGGCAGCGGATCGAACCCGCGCGTCGAAGGTCCGCTGAAGCAGGCGGTCGTCAGGCTCGACCCCGACATGCGCCTCGGCGTCATCTGGGTCGTCTACCGCGGCAGCGCGCCGGCGGTGTCGTTCAGTCCACGCAAAGTAAAGGTGGCCGACGGCAAAGCGGAGACGACGGTCCGCATCTCGCAGCCGGGCGCCTACGTCCTGCGCGGCTACGCGGACGACGGGATTCTCTGGGATGCCGTTGACGTGGCGGTGACGGCGCGCTAATCGGGATGTCTGACCCTCTCATCCGTGACATCTCCGACACGGCGCGTTGGGTTGCGTACTACCGGGCGCAGGAGACGGAGCGTCCCGACGCGATTTTCAAGGACCCGTACGCGAAGGCGCTGGCCGGCGAACGCGGCGAGCGGATTGCCAAGGCGCAGGCGTTCACCGACAAAGCGGACTGGGCATGGACGGCGCGCACCTACCTCGTGGATCGCTTCGTGACACGCGCGGTCGAGGCCGGCGTCGACCTCGTCGTGAACCTCGCCGCGGGGCTCGACGCGCGGCCGTACCGGATGCCGCTGCCGCACGCGCTGCGCTGGGTCGAAGTCGACCTGCCGGAGATTCTGGACTACAAGGCCGGCGTGCTGTCAGACACGCAGCCGGCGTGCGCGCTCGAGCGCGTGCCGCTGGATCTGTCGAACGAAGACGCGCGGCGCGGGCTGTTCGCCCGGCTCGGGCGCGACTCGAAGAACGCTCTCGTGCTGAGAGAAGGGCTGCTGATTTATCTGATGCGCGACGCGGTGCAGTCGCTCGCG
>DASQHH010000896.1:0-2183 GCA_035632195.1 Vicinamibacterales bacterium | reverse complement strand
GCAGGCCTGAAGGCCTACGCTTGACGATGATGGCTGCTGCGATCGTGACGGCGTATTTGCTCGGCTCGATTCCGTTCGCGCTGCTGCTGTCGCGGCGGTGGAGCGCCGTCGACCTGCGCGCGATCGGCAGCGGCAACATCGGCGCGACCAATGCCATGCGCGCCGCGGGCATCGGTCCGGGTATTCTCGTAGCGCTGCTCGATGCGGCGAAGGGAGCGGCCGGCGTCGCGCTGGCCGGCCGGCTGAGCGATGCTTCGGCCGCACCCGCCGCGGCAGGGCTGGCCGCGATCCTCGGACACGTCTATCCCATCTGGCTGCGTTTCCGCGGCGGCAAGGGCGTCGCCACGGCGTGCGGCGCGTTCAGCGTCCTGGCGCCTGCCGCGGTGCCGCCTGCGCTCGCCATCTTCATGGGCGTCGTCTGGTTGACGAAGTACGTCTCGCTCGGCTCGCTGCTGGCGACGCTCGCGCTGCCGCCCCTGGCCTGGGCCTTCGGCGAGTCCGCACCGTCGGTGGCGGCGGCCTTTGCGGCTGCGGCTATCATTGTGTTTCGGCACCGCTCCAACGTCGGCCGACTGTGGGCAGGGACCGAGCGGCGCCTCGGAGCGCGGGTCTAGATGCGGAACGTGACGGTCATCGGCGGCGGCAGCTGGGGAACGGCGCTCGCCGTCCATCTCGGACGGCAGGACCATGCCGTCAAGCTGTGGGCGCGTGACCCGGCGCTCGTCGAGGAAATGTCGAGTCTGCGGTTCAACGCGAACTACCTGCCCGACGTCATGCTGCCGCCGGCCGTGTCGGTCCTCCACGCGCTCGACGACGCGCTGGCGGGCGCCGACATTGTCGTCGTGGCGGTGCCGTCCCACGGCTATCGCAGCGTGATCAAGTCCGCGGCGCCGCACGTCGGCAAGGACGCCGTCATCGTCAGCGCGACGAAAGGCCTCGAGGTCGACACGCACCTGCGGATGTCGCAGGTGGTCGAGCAGGAGCTGGGCAGCGGCCGTCCGGTCGTCGTCCTTTCGGGACCGAGTTTCGCCGTCGAGGTCGCGTACGAGCTGCCGACCGCCGTGCTCGTCGCCTCGACCAGCGCGGCTGCCACCGAGCAGGTGCAGGCGGAATTCCGCGGCGCCTCGTTCCGCCTGTACGGGAGCGATGATGTCGTCGGCGTCGAGATGGCCGGGGCGATGAAGAACATCATCGCCATCGCCGCCGGGGTCGTCGAAGGCCTCGGGCTCGGACACAACGCGCTGGCAGCGCTGATCACGCGCGGCCTCGCGGAGATCTCGCGGCTCGCGTGCGCGGCGGGCGGCCGCCGCGAGACGCTCGCCGGCCTGAGCGGTCTGGGCGACCTCGTGCTGACGTGCACTGCAAACCTGAGCCGCAACCGCTACGTCGGCGTGGAACTGGCGCGCGGGCGTCAGCCCGATGAAATCATCGCGGGCATGAAAATGGTGGCGGAAGGCGTCCGCACCACGACCGCCGCGCTCGCGCTCGGCGCGCAGTACGGCGTCGAGCTGCCGATCGCCACACAGATGGCCGAAGTCCTCGCCGGACGCACCGACGTGCAGAGTGCGATCAATGCACTGATGGTCCGGCCGCAGCGAGCCGAGGCCGAGATCGCGTAAATTGTCCTTCTTCGGCCGAATCAAAGAAGGCCTCGCCCGGACCAAACAGCAGATCGTCGAGCGCTTCGACGACATCGTGCGCTCGGCGGACGCGCCAGAGCGGCGCGCGCGCGCGATCGACGTCGACACGATTGACGCGCTCGAAGAGCTGCTCATCTCCGCCGACGTCGGCGTCGCGGCGACCGGGCGCATCATCGCGAGCGTGAAGCAGCGCCCGCCGAACGGCGCCAGCCTCCGCGATCTCGTCAAGGACGAAATCCGCGGCATTTTCGCCGCCGTCGATCGGCCCGTGACCGTCGATCGGCGTCCGCAGGTGACGCTCATCGTCGGCGTCAACGGGACCGGCAAGACGACGACGGTGGGGAAGCTCGCGAACCTGCTCAAGAGCCAGGGTCAGCAGCCGCTGATTTGCGCCGCCGACACGTTCCGTGCCGCAGCCGTCGAGCAGCTCGAGATCTGGGCGCAGCGTGCCGGCGTGGACATCATCCGCGCGCGCGAGGGCTCCGATCCCGCCGCCGTCGTGTTCGACGCGATTACGTCGGGCAAGGCGCGTGGACGCGATCC
>DASQHH010000895.1:0-2343 GCA_035632195.1 Vicinamibacterales bacterium | reverse complement strand
AAGTCGCCGCCGGTGTAATTGATGACGCCGTTCCGAAACGCCGCGGCATCCTGGATGACGCTGGTCTGCCTGCGCCAGAACGCGAACTTCGCCGGCGACGCCGCCTGTCCCGACCCCTGCGGCGACACGTTCATGAAGAGGATCAAACGATCGGGATCGGGGAACGGGATCGGCTTGAGCAGGACGGCATTGACGACTGTGAAGATCGCCGTATTCGTGCCGATGCCGAGCGTCAAGGCCGCGACTGCCGCAATGGTGAAGCCCGGGCTCCGGCGGAACATGCGCAGAGAATGTTTCAGGTCGCGGAAGAATGCGTCCACGCAATGCCTTAGACTGCTTCCCATGCGAATTGGTTCGGTGACGCCCGTGCCGCTGGAGACCTACGCGGAGCTTGCGGTCCGCGTCGCCCTCAACCTGCAGCCCCGCCAGCGGCTCCTGATCATCGGTCCGCTGATGAACGGCGGCGCATCGCTCGAGGCGGCCCCGCTGGTGCGTGCGATTACCGCCAGCGCGTACCGCGCCGGGGCCGAGCTCGTCGAAGCCGTCTGGGGCGATGAGCCGATGCAGCTGGCACGCTTCACACACGCGCGTCCGGAGACGTTCGGCGCCTTTTCGTCATGGCTGCCGGGGGCGCTCGTCGAGCACGCCGAGAAGGGCGGCGCGATGCTGTCGGTGTACGCCAACGATCCGGATCTGCTGGCTGCCGCTCCGCCGGACCGCGTCGGCGCCTTGCAGCAGGCCACGTCGCGCGGCGTGAACCGTTTTCGTGAGCTCATCTCACGCAATCAGACCAACTGGGCGGTCGTAGCGGCGGCCGGCGACGCGTGGGCCGCGAAGGTGTTCCCGGACGACGCTTCGGATCGCCGTTTGTCCCGATTGTGGGAAACCATCGCGCGCCTGTGCCGCCTGGATCGTCCGGATCCGGTCGCTGCGTGGCAGGAACATCTGGCCGCCCTGGCGTCGCGGAGCGACGAGCTGAATCGACGGCGCTACGCGGCGCTACACTTCCGCGGTCCCGGGACGGATCTGACCGTCGGCCTTCCCCCTGCGCACATCTGGGTCAGCGGGGCATCGACGGCGAAGACCGGGATCCGGTTCGTGCCGAATCTGCCGACCGAGGAGGTCTTTACGATTGCCGATCGGCTGCGCGTCGAAGGCACGGTGCGCGCGACCAAGCCGCTGAGCAGCGGCGGAACGCTGATCGAGGACTTCAGCCTCACGTTCAAAGACGGCAAAGTCGTCCGGCTCTCGGCGGCGAGGGGCGAAGCGGTCCTGCGGACCCTGCTCGACACCGACGCGACGGCGGGACGGCTGGGCGAAGTGGCGCTCGTGCCGCACAGCTCGCCGATCGCGCAGTCCGGCCGGCTGTTCTACAACACGCTGTTCGATGAGAATGCCGCGAGCCACGTCGCGTTCGGGTCGGCTTACAAGTTCACACTCGACGGCGCGGACCGGATGACGGACGAAGAGTTCGAGCGGGCAGGCGGCAACCGCAGCGCCGTCCACGTCGACTTCATGATCGGATCGCAGCAGCTGGATGTCGATGGGGTGACGAAGGACGGTGCGACGCAGCCCCTGATGCGCCGCGGCGAGTGGGCGTAGGGGCCGCTCGCGAGAGCGGCCCCTGCCTTTCTCTCAATGCGTTCCGCGCTTCTCAGAGAGCAGCTTCTTGATCTCGGTATACCCGTTGTTCACGGTGATCTCGGCGAGGTCCTTGCCGATCTCCTTCGTCGACGGATGCGGATCGCCGCTGAGGCCGTTGTTGACGCGCGCGGGCGCGTTCGGGTCCTGGCCGCGCCCGCCGCGGCCCGCGCCGCCCCCGCGCTGCGGCGTCTCGCTGCGCATCCTCGCTTCGTACGCCTCGCGTGACGTGCCCGGGTCGAACGGCACAGTCTTGTACGTCGGCCGCACGTAGACTCCCGCCCCGGGCTCCATCCACATCATTTCGGACGTTTCCATCATCGCGCCGTGGCCGCCGATCGGCAGCTTGTGATCGTAGAGATAGCGGTCGACGTCCTCGTGCGTCTTGTTGTAGAAGTCGCTGACGTAATAGACGTGGACGTCCTTCGCGGACCACTTCTTGTCCATCTCCTCGGCCGCTTCCTTCATCTGCTGCTGCCCGCCGCCATGGTCACCCATCACGAAGATGTCCTTGAAGCCGTCGCGGGCGAGGCTGTCGATCATCGCGAGCTCCACCTGCTTGAAGACGTCCGCCGGCACCTGGATCGGACCGGGCTGATCGGCCATCTCCCGGTTGGCGTTCAGGCCGGTCGCGTTGACAGCGACCGGGAGGACGGGCGCGACGAGGGCGTTGCCGAGCTTCTTCGCAATCGCGATGGCATG
>DASQHH010000894.1:0-4786 GCA_035632195.1 Vicinamibacterales bacterium | reverse complement strand
GGTCTGCGCGTGCTGATCGTACGGCACGTACCACGTTTCCTTCGGAACCTCCGGGAAGTGCGAGTCGGCAACGTCGCCGGCGACGCCGACCACCGTCAGCCACGGCTGTCCCGCACGCGCGATGCGGATGCGCCGGCCGATCGGATCCTGATTCGGCCACAGCCGGTGCGCCATCCGCTCGCTGACGATCACCACCATCGGGCTTCCGCGGCGATCCTGCGGCGTGAAATCGCGGCCGCGCAGCAGCGGAATCCCCATCGTCGCGAACAGGCCGGGAGTGATCAGCCGGTGGTTCACGTTGACCGCCGCCCCGGGGTCGCGCGCTTCCGCCTCTTCGGTAATCACCGGCGCGCCCCACGTCCCGCCGCCGAGCGGATTCACCGTCGTCGCCGCGGCGCGCCCGACGCCCGGCTCCGCGCGGACCCGCTCGAGGATCGCCGGCAGAAGCTGCGCACGCGGCGGACCGGCCGCGTAACGAGCCTCGGGCGGCACCAGCTCCGCCGTCAGCAGCCGCTTCGCATCGAATCCGAGCGGCTCGGCCTGCAGCCGGACGAAGTTGTTGACGACCAGGCCCGCGCCCGCGAGCAGCACGACCGTGAACGCGCCTTCGGCGATCACGAGCGCGCCGAGCAGCCGTCGGCCGCTCCGGCCCATCGTCGCGCTTCGCGTCTGCTCGAGGATCGCCGACTGCGGTTCGGTGAGTGACGCGCCAAAGGCCGGCAGCAGCGCTGCGAGGAGCGCGCTGAAAACCCCGGCCGCCGCGGCAAACGCCGCGACCCGCCAGTCCGTGTGCGGCTGGACCAGCCCGAGCTCTTCGACGAAGACGGCCGGCATCAGGCGCGCGGTGAGCGGCGCGATCCACGCCGCCAGCAGCACGCCCGCGAGGCAGCCCATCGCGGCGAGCAGGAGGGTTTCGAAGAAGACCTGACGGATCTGCCGCGCCCGGCTCGCGCCGAGCGCCGCTCGAATCGCGAACTCCCGCCGGCGGCTGACGGCGCTCGCGAGGAGCAATGTCGCGACGTTGACGCACGCGATGAGCAGCAGGAACGCGACGATGGCGCTCAGCGCGCGCAGCGGCGCGTCCTGCGACCCGATCAGGTTGTCGCGCAGCGTCATCACTTCGATGCGGTACGTGCCGCCTGTGGTCTGCGCCTGGCGTACCCGGGCCGCCGTTCGGTCCAGCGATTCCCCCATCTGACGCTCGGTGACGCCTGGCTTCAGATGCGCCCATACGGCGAAGTCCCGCGACTGATCGGCTGGATCGACGGTGAATGGAATCCAGACCTGGGCGTGATACGGGAACGCATACGCGGGCGGCATCACGCCGACGACCGTGAAGGCGCGGTCGTCGAGCTGAATGCGCGAGCCGAGCACCGCGTCCGTGCCGCCGAGCCGGGTCTGCCACAGCGAGTGGCTCACGAGAGCAACGCCACTGTGCTCGCCCTCCGCTTCCTCGGCCGCCGAAAAGGTGCGACCCATGGCCGGATGGACGCCGAGGACGCGGTCGACGCCCGCGCTCTGGCGCACGACGCTGACGCGCTCGGGCAGCTCGCCGCCGGACTGCGCCACCAGCGTCATGTTCTCGCCGCTCATCGCGACGACCTCGTCGAAGGCGTCCGCCGCGTTGCTGGCGATGGTAAAGCTGCGGCTCGACATGTTGAACGGGTGCCGCAGGCCGTTGGCGTCGGTGATTTCGTCGCGCAGGCGCACGAGGCGGTCCGCGTCCGGGAACGGCAGCGGCCGCAGGAGGACGTGGTTGATCCCGCTGAACATCGCCGTGTTGATGCCGATGGCGAGCGCGAGGATCGCCGCGGCGATCGCCGTGTTGCGAGGGGACCGCTGGAGCGTGCGAACCGCGTACTTGAAATCAGGCCACATGCAATTGGTGCCGGACTGAGCACACCGTGTACCACACAAAACGTGCGTGTTGCCGGTTTTAGACGCCCGGAAGCGACCGCTTCCGGAACCGGCGCATTCCGGAATTGGGACGCGCGCTCAACCTATCGGGCGGCGGATTCGTCTAACGCCGTTATGCAGGACTTTCGCTACGCGCTGAGGACCCTCGCCAAGCAGCCGCTGTTCACGCTGGTCGCCGTCGCAACGCTGGCGCTCGGCATCGGCGCCAACACGGCTATTTTCAGCCTGCTGTATCAGACCCTGCTGGCGCCTCTGCCGTATCCGCAGGCGGACCGGCTCATCTTCGTCTGGAACACATATCCCGGAATCAACCTGGCGCAGGCCAGCGTGTCGATCCCCGACTACATCGACCGCTCGATGCAGGCGCCGGCGATCGAGTCGGCGACGCTCTTCACGATGCGGACGGCGAACATCAACGAGCAGGGAACTCCCGAGCAGCTCAACGCGCTGATGGTGACGCCGTCGTTTTTTCCGACGCTCCGGCGCTGGCCGAGCATCGGGCGGGGCTTCACCGAGGACGAAGCGAAGACCGGCAACGACAAGTTCGTCATCCTGACGTACGCGCTGTGGGCGTCGCACTACGCGTCGGACCGCAGCATCGTCGGCCGCGACATCCGCGTCAACGACGAGCCTCGGCGCGTCGTCGGCGTGCTCGGGCCCGACTTCGAGCTGCCGGCGCGCGACATCGCGCTCGTGATTCCGTTCGCCTTCACGCCGCAGCAGATGTCGGACCAGGGGCGCGGCAACGAGTTCAGCTCCATGATCGCGCGGCTGAAGAAGGGCGCGACGATCCAGCAGGTGGACGGACAGTTCGGGGCAATCGTCGCGCGCAACGCCGAGCGGCTGCCGCAGCTCGCGCCGTTCGTGAAGACGAGCGGGTTCGGCGGCTACGCCGTCGACATGCGCGAGCAGCTCGTCGGCGACGTGCGGACGCCGCTGTACGTGCTGCAGGCGGGCGTCGTCCTCGTGCTGCTCATCGCGTGCGCCAACGTCGCCAACCTGCTGCTGATGCGCGCGACCGGACGGCACCGCGAGCTGGCGATCCGCGGCGCGCTCGGCGCCGGCCGGATGCGCATCGTCCGGCAGCTCCTCACGGAGGGGCTGGTGCTCTCGGCCGCCGGCGCGATCGCGGGACTGGCGCTCGGCGTCGCCGGCGTCAAGGCGCTGCTGACGCTGACGACCGCGCCGATTCCGCTGACCGTCGCTGCGACTCTCAACGCGCCGGTGCTGCTCTTCACGCTGGCGCTGAGCGCGCTGACCGGTCTCGTCTTCGGCGTCGTGCCCGTGTCGACGGTCTTCCGGACCGACACGGCGGTGGTGCTCAAGGACGACAGCGCGCGCGGCACGTCGGGACGGCGGACCGGCGCCACGCGCGGCGTCCTGGTCGTCGTCGAGACGGCGGTCGCCGTCATGCTGCTCGTCGGCGCCGGGCTGCTGATCAAGAGCTTCATCCTGATTCAGCAGGTCAATCCCGGTTTCTCGATCGAGAACGTCCTGACGGCGAACATCGGACTGCCCGCGGCGCGTTATGCGACGCCGGCGGCGCGCGTCGGCTTCTGGAATCAGGTCGTCGACCGGATCCGCGCCGTGCCCGGCGTCACGTCGGTCGGCCTCACGACGAACGTGCCGTTCAGCGGCAACGTCGGTTCGGGGTCGTACAACATCGTGGGCCGCACGCTCGCGCCCGGCGAGGCGTCGCCGCACGGCCGCCAGGAAGGCATCGGCGGCGACTACTTTGCGGCGATGGGGATTCCGCTGCTGAAAGGACGCGCGTTTCTCTCAACCGACGTCATCGGCGCGCAAAGCGTGGTCGTCATCGACGCGTATCTGGTGAAGAAGTATTTCCCGGATCGCGATCCGATCGGCCAGCAGATCAATCGCGGCGGCCAGACCAACTACACGATTGTCGGCGTCGCGGGGACGATCAACAGCATCGACCTCGGCCAGCCGGTGACGAAGGAGCGCATCTACTACCCGGTCACGCAGATAGCGCCGGGCTCGATGGCGCTGATGATCAAGACCGGGCTCGATCCGACGAGCATCGTCCCGCAGGTGCGCGCGGCCGTGAAAGCGATCGACCCGGAGCAGCCGATCGCCGACGTGCGGACGATGGATCAATGGGTGGCGCGGTCTCTGCAGAACCGGCGCACGCCGACAACGCTGCTGGCGGTGTTCGGTGCGGTCGCGCTCGTGCTGTCGGCTATCGGCATCTACGGCGTGCTGGCGTTCGGCGTCGCGCAGCGGGCGCGCGAGTTCGGCATCCGGCACGCGCTCGGCGCGGACCGCGGATCGATCCTCACGCTCGTGTTCAAGGAAGGACTGCGCACCGCCGGTGTCGGCGTGGCGATCGGCGCAGCCGCGTCGTTCGCGCTGACGCGGTATCTGCAGACGCTGCTGTACGGCGTGACGCTGCACGACCCGGCCATCTTCACCGGCGTCTGCGCCCTGCTGCTCGCCGTCGCCGCGGTCGCGTGTTACGTGCCGGCTCGGAGAGCGACCGCCGTCGACCCGATGGTCGCTCTCCGTTCGGAGTAACGTCAGCGATGAAATCTCGCGACGAGGACGGCTTTGCCGAGCACGTGGCCGTCCATCGCGTTGACGACGGCGGTGCGCGTCGCGGCGGCTTCCTGCGGCGTGCCCTGCGGGACATCCAGCTTCGTGTCCAGCGCGTACAGCTCGAACGTGTAGTGATGGTACGGTCCGGGCGGCGCGCCCGGGCCCATGTACGCATTCGAGCGGAGGCTCACCTGGCGCGTGCCGTCCGGCAGCTCGCCCTGCGCGACGCCTTCCGGCAGTCCGGTCGACGTGCCCGGGATGTTCCACACGAGCCAGTGCGTGATGTCCATCTTCGAGCCCTTCTGCAGCACAG
>DASQHH010000893.1:0-3410 GCA_035632195.1 Vicinamibacterales bacterium | reverse complement strand
CTCGTCGGGCGCGTCCGTGTGCACACCCCGCGCAGCGCTCCTGCGCGTGACCGGCGTATTGATGCCGATCTGACAATCGAGCGCGATCTGCCCCTGGTCCCATTCCGGATCGAACCGGATTCCCGTCGTCCACTCGTGCATGGTCCGCCCCAGCCGCTGCTCCAGCGTCGGATAGATTGACGTGACATCCGGGCCGAGCAGGTTCAGGAATTCGCGGAAGAACTCATGCGAGACGTGATAACGAACAAACTGCTCCCACGCCGGCGAGACCGAATTGGCGTTGCGCAGGATCCGGTGGGCTCGCAGATCGTACCGATGGTTCTGGTGGATCACGTACTGGTCTCTTGCACCGCTCAGCCGCACGATCGTCTCGTCGTCGGGATAGGTTAGCGCGAGTTCCGCGTACACGTCGGGCGGAAGGCAATTGTCCACGACAATATGCGGATACGGATCGCGACGGATGTCGGCCCGCGTGATGTTGCGAAGCACGCTGTACGCTGGAGCCGGCATCATCGACTCCGAGTCAGCAGCTGCTGGAGGGGCTCATCGAGAGCCAACCGGCGACGAAAGCACTGCGCCAGGACTCTCATCGCATCAAGTTCCAGATAGGAATCGTGCCCCAGCCCCGATCGATCTCTCGCCCACGTACCGTCGCGGTTTTTCAGCGGATGAAGATCCTCGGCACTCTGAGGAAAGAGATGGCCGCCGCCGTGGTAGAACGTCATGCCCGTGATGTACAGGCGGCTGACATCGAACGACAGCAAGTCGACGATGGCCACGAACCCGGTCCGCCCGAAGTTACCCTGCAGCCATCGTCCGAGGACTTCACTGGCCGCGCGCACGAGCCGGAATCCTGGCGTCGTCCCGTTGCCGTGAAAGAACCGCCGGCAGTCGTCGATCACGTGCTCGTCGGCGCGGCTGCACGTCCGGTTCGGCGTCCCCGTGTTGTCGTAGCTCAAGCCGTTGTTCGTGCAGACCACATATTTGACACCCACCTCACCGCACACGCCGATCAGTCGTTCTGAGGAAAGGCCTCGATGATTGTGGATGTTCTCCCTCAGCACCACTTGATTGGAGTAGATGATGTCCGCGCGGGTCCCGATGTCCTCTGCGCGGCCGTTTTCGAACGGCATGTGTTCGATGGCATCGTTGAATCGCACGACGAGATCGTATGAATCGATCGCGCGGCCCTGCCCGCTTCCAAGAGTGGTTGCCGACGATCCCACGACGGCGACCCGCTTGCCTTTCAACAGTCGCTCGTATGCCGGATCGGCATCCAGGTTTCGGCGGCGATCACGCCGACCCGGCACTAATGACTGCAGGTGCCCCATCACCACGACGCAGTCACCGTGTCCTCGGCGCGCAGCGGCAACCACGCAAAGGCTTCGCCGATCAGCAGCGCCACGGCCGCACCCATCGCGCCGAGCCGGGGTATCAGAACGACGCAGCCGACACTCTGAATGGCCAGCGAGGCGGCGCTCCACCGAAGCGCAGCGCGTTCGCGGCCGCTGGCATACAGGTGCATCTTGCGGTTGGTGTTGATGAGCCACGGCACGAGCCCGACGCCGATCCAGGCCAGCGCCGGCGAGGCTGCCGTGAACGTCGGGCCGTACGTCATTCGGACGATTGGTGTTGCAAGGACGACGAGCGCGACCGCGGCCGCGAACGCAAACGCGCGCAGCATCGAGTCGAACTTCCAACGGACCGACTCGGGCCGCCCTTCCTGCAGTTCGCGCGCAAAGACCGGCATGCCGGCGCTGAGTGCAGCCTGGGGAAGGCGTCGCGCTCCGACACCAATCCGCCAGGCCACACCGAACGACGCCGTCTCTCCGGCGCTCGACAGGTAGCCGAGCATCAATGGCGCGATTCGCGCCTGCGCGTTTGCCACCAGTCCGGTGAGCGCGAATGGGAACGCGCGCAACAGCATCGTCCACGCTGACCGGACGGACGGACGCGCGAGATGATCGGTGGGGGCGATGATCTGCCACAGGGCAAATGCCGCCGCCAATTGTGCGAGCTGCAGCCCGGCCGCAAGACCCAGCAGACCCGGGATCGTGACACCACGACGGATCAGAACGATTGCTCCGACCAACCGGCCGGCGACGCCCAGAGTTTCGATCGTCATGATTGCCAGAACGCGGCGCGGCGATGTTCGGAATACCGCCGCAACGCACTCGTAGGCGATTCCCGCGACGGCCCAGGCCAGACCGACGTGAATGGACGCCGCTGAAGCGGCGCCGACGCCGACTGCCGGCGCGGCGATGTACAAAATGAGGCCGAAGGGCAGAAAGAGCGCCAGTCGCGTTGCCAGCGCGCCCGCCAGCAATGGTCCGATGGCGCCTCGAGCCGCATCGCGCGTCAGGAGCACGCCGAACCCGAGGTCGAACGCCGTGGTCAGCGCCGATACGGCGGCCGTGCAGAAGATCCAGCGGCCGAACTCGTCGCGACCGAGTCCGCGGGCGATCACGAGCGACGTGGCAAGGCCCATGAGCGCGGCAAGGACGTTCGATGCGCCCAGGATGGCGCTCATATGGACAATCCGGCCGATGGCGCCGCGAGGCGACTTGAGGACCGTGTCGACGCCGGACGCCCACGAGAGAGCGGTCATTGAACGATTACTCCCGGCTCGGCGATCGGGCAGGCGGCGATACGGGCCGCGAGCGCGGGATCCATCAACTTGCGGTATGAGTCCACGTACGCTGCGCGCGGCGCGACACGCCGCGATCCGAACGCCGCCACGAATGCGTCGTCCGCGATCAAAGGTCTGCCGCCGACGACCACCAGCTGGAGATCACGCCGCTCCGCGCCGAGCAGTGATTCGCCCGCCTCCTCCGCACGCGCAGGAACGACGATCAGATCCGCCGGTCCACCGACGGCGATGCGGCCGGCGCGGGGCTGCCTGATCAGATCCGCGGCGTTGGTCGTGACCATTGCCAGCAGATCGGACGCCGGAACCCCGCAGGTGTCGCGGGCCACGCGCAGTTCCTCGAGGAGATCGCTCGAGCCGGTGAGCCGGGAGTCGGTCCCGATGGCCATCCGTGGCGTCGACAGCGCGCCTCCGCGGCGCGCCAGATCGATCGTCTGGCCGAACAGGAACAGGTTCGACGCGGGACACCAGACCACTCGCGCACCCGCACGGCCCACGCGGCGCCACCCGTCACGATCGATCGCGATGGCGTGCACGAGCACCGTCGTGGACTGCAGACAGCCGAGGGCTTCGAGCCGCGGCAGTTCCGACCATGCGTCGGTATCGAGACCCTCGCCGAGGTGGACGAAGAAGGGAACGCCAGCCGGCGTCGAGCGAAACCGTTCCTGGATGTCGCCGCCCGACTCGCCGCGGGCGCCCGCCGGCCGCTGTGCCAGGAAGAACGAATGCGCCCAGCCGTACTTCCGCAGAACGTGCAGCGGCA
>DASQHH010000892.1:0-1895 GCA_035632195.1 Vicinamibacterales bacterium | reverse complement strand
CTTTGGGCTTGGACAGCTGGTCCGCACCTATACGGCGTCGCTGAAGCTGGACGTGTCGCAGGTCGGCGGCCGGCGCGTCGACCAGGTTATCAGTCTCCGGTTTCCGAGCTTCGCGGTCCGGCACCGCGCGCATCTCTGCTGGCTCAACCACACCATGCGCGAGTACTACGATTTGTGGCCGGAGTTCTCCGCCTCGATTTCGCGGCGCAATCGGATGAAAGAGAGGGTCACACGCTCCATCCTGCACGTCGTGGACCGTCATTTGCTGAAGCAGCACGCCACGCGAGTGCTCGCGCAGTCGAAGACGATCCAGCGGAGACTGGCCTCGGACTTCGGTATCCGCGCGGAGGTTCTGTATCCGCCCCCGCCGCAGCGGGCGTATCGGTGCGACGGCTACGGCGACTACATCCTGGCGGTTTCGCGGCTGACGCCGCACAAGCGAGTGGATCTCCTCGTCCGGGCGCTTGCGGAACCGGCCGCGCGCGGCATCAAGGCGGTGGTGGCGGGCGACGGGGAGGAGCGCGCCGGCCTCGCCCGGCTGGCGGCCGACCTCGGTGTCGCAGATCGCGTGCAGTTCACCGGGCGGATCGCCGACGCCGTCATGCTCGACCTGTTTGCGCGCTGCCGCGCGGTGTGCTTTACGCCGATCGACGAAGATTATGGTTTCGTGACGGTGGAGGCGTTTGCTTCTCGTAAAGCCGGCGTGACGTGCCGCGACAGCGGCGGCCCGGCGGAGTTCGTCGTCGACGGCGAGACGGGATTCGTCTGCGATCCGACGGCGCCCTCGGTCGCCGCCGCGCTCGCTCGGCTGACCTCGGACGCGCAGCTCGCGGGGCGCCTGGGGACGCGCGCCGCGGCGCGCGCCGCAGACATGACATGGGACGCCGCCGTCAAGTCGCTCGTCATCATCTAGTTGGGTCTCCGCTGGCGCGCGCCGTGTACTAAAATGGTGTGAATCATGGGATATCGCAGCGATCTCGAGGCGCGCATCGCCAAGAAGACGACGAAGGCGATCGTCGACTACGCGATGCTCGAGGACGGCGATCGCGTCATGGTGGGCCTGTCGGGCGGCAAGGACAGCTGGGCGCTGCTGCAGGTCCTCGACGTGCTACGGCAGCGCGCGCCGATCCGCTTTTCCCTGATTGCGGTCAACGTCGACTCCGGCTACAAGGAGTACAAGCACGACGTGATCGCGAAGACGTGCGACGAACGCGGATGGGAATACCGCATCGAACACACCGGCATCGGCGAGGCGATCGACGACATCCTGGACGCCGGCCAGACGCCCTGCTCCCTGTGCGCGCGGCTGCGCCGGGGCGTGCTGTACCGGCTTGCCCGCGAATCGGGCGCCACGAAGATCGCGCTCGGCCACCACGCGGACGACTTCATCGAAACGCTGCTGCTGAATCTGTTCTTCGCCGGCTCGCTCAAGGCGATGCCGGCCAAGCTCCTGTCCGACGACGGGGAGCATGTCGTGATTCGGCCGCTGGTATTCGTCGGCGAGGACGAGGCGCGCGCGTACACCAAGGAGTGCGGCCTGCCCATCATCGGTTGCTGCTGTCCGGCGTGCGGCGATCTCGGGCTTCAGCGTCAGCGCGCGAAACGGCTGCTGATGGAATTGGAACGCGAGCACCCAGGGGTCAAGAGCTCGATGCTCAAGGCGCTCGGCAACGTGCATCCGCGCCATCTCCTCGACACGCGGCTGAATCCGCCCGCTGAGATCGTGTCGCGGGCCGCGGCGACGGTCGCGTGAGGGCCGTCATCCAGCGCGTCTCGTCCGCATCCGTGGCCGTCGGCGATCGCACTGTCGGGCAAATCGAGCGCGGACTGCTCGCGCTCGTCGGCGTCGAACGGGGTGACGGTCCCGCGGATGTGCAGTACATCGCGGGCAAGAT
>DASQHH010000891.1:0-1538 GCA_035632195.1 Vicinamibacterales bacterium | reverse complement strand
CAGGGGCGCGACTCCCCGGGCGCGCGATCGACGGCGACGTCCGCGACACGCGCGCCCTGACGGCGGCCGCCGCCGGCGTGGACGCGATGGTGCACTCGGCCGCGCTGGTCGCGCTCTGGCGGCGCAACCCATCGGAGTTCGACGCGATCAACGTGGGCGGCCTGCAGTCCGCGTTCGCCGCGGCGCGCGCGAATCACCTGTCGCGCGTCGTCTACACGTCGTCATTCC
Source organism: Vicinamibacterales bacterium (assembly GCA_035632195.1). Lineage (GTDB taxonomy): Bacteria > Acidobacteriota > Vicinamibacteria > Vicinamibacterales > CAVVIG01 > DASQHH01. The sequence continues at coordinate 1,310 of DASQHH010000891.1, read as the reverse complement.
TCGCGCTGCCGCCCGCGGACAGTCCGCACGTGCTGACGGCGAATCACTACCAGCGTACGAAGGTCGCCGCGCGGGACCTCGCGCGCCGCGCCGCGGCGGACGGGCTGCCCGTCGTGACGCTGTATCCCGGCGTCATCTACGGTCCGGGACCCGCGACCGAAGGCAACCTCGTCGCGCGCCTGATGCGCGACCACGTGAACCATCGGCTGCCCGGCGCGGTCGGACCGGAGCGCATTTGGTCGTTCGCCTTTGCGGATGACGTTGCCGACGCGCACGTGGCCGCGCTGACAATCCGTCAGCCCGCGCGCGAGTACATCGTCGGCGGCGTCAACGCGCCGCAGCAGGCGATCTTCGAATTCCTGCGCGACCGGCGGCAACGTCCGCTGCCGCGACGGATCCCGTACGCCATCGCGTCGGCGGCGGGCGCGGCGCAGGAGCTCTTCAGTGCGCTCAGCGGACGTCCGCCGCTCATCACCCGCGGCGCGGTCGAGATCTTCCGACACGATTGGACGCTCAACAGCGACGACGCGACGCGCGATCTCGGCCTGCAGGTGACGCCGCTCGCGGATGGGCTCGCCGCCGCTTTAGCTGCGCTGTAAACGGGCACTGCCGTTGCAGCCTGCCGGGGTGGGCCCTGCGAAGCGAAGGTCGCTCATGTCCGTGTCCATTTGTCCGTTCTGTGGCGTGCCCACTGAGACCCCGCATGAGACGCAGGCAGGCTGCATCGACGCGCTGAACGTCGAAATTGCGAAGATGCGGGCGGTCCTGGAACAGGTGCGTTCGGCGGCGGTTCCGGGCCCGGTTCCACAGGAAGACGACGAATCCGAAGACGACCGGCGGACCGTGTAAATACAGGCCTGTCCGCCTGTCCGCCCCTGATACACTGACGACCTAACCGTCAGCCGCAACCCCCGTCTAATCATTCGGATGCCGCATACGGACGCCGTCGCCGTCGCGCTGGCGAGGGACGGTGACAGCGAAGCCTTCCGGGCACTCGTCGAGCGCCACAGCCGCGCCGTGTATCGGCTGGCGCACCGCATGACCGGCAATCCCCAGGATGCCGAGGACGTCGTACAGGAGACCTTCCTCAAAGCGTACCGGCAGCTTGGCCGGTTCGAGTCGCGTGCCAATTTCGGCACGTGGCTGCACCGGATCGCGGTGAACTGCTCGATCGACGTGATACGCGCGAGGAAGCATCAGGAGACGGCCCATGACGCAGCGGACCTCGACACTCTGGACGGCGGCCCTGCGGGGCGATCGGGAGCCCACGAACACGTCGATCCCTCACCGGAGCGTCTCATGCTGAGCAC
>DASQHH010000890.1:0-2369 GCA_035632195.1 Vicinamibacterales bacterium | reverse complement strand
GCGTCGGTGGCCGCGTCGGCGAACGACGGCATCGGCGTGCCGCTCATGCCTGCGCGCAGCCGGAGGTAGATGTCGCGCGAGGTCGCGCCGCCGCGGAACGTCCACGGCTCGGTGAGATCCGCTGCTGCAACCGGCTGCTTCCAGTCGTCTTCGAACGTCGTCGTCACCGCGCCGGTGCCGCGGCCGTCGTCGCCGTGGCACTTGCCGCACTGGAGCTTCGTGTAGACGTTCGTGCCGCGCGCAATGCTGTCGGGCGAGCTCGGCGTGTTCGCGTTCGCGTCGATCGCGTTCGGCGGCGCACCCGCGAACTGCGGCGAGAGCGTTTTCAGATACGCGGCGACGTCGCGGATGTCCTCGTCCGGCAGCACGCGGTCCCACGCCGGCATCGAGGTGCCGTACAGCCCCTGGGCGATCGAGCGAATCAGGTCGTGATCGCTCGGAACGCTGCCCGCGTCGGTGGAGCGGATCTTGTACTTGCCGGAGGTGAAGTCGCGCGGCCGCGGATGAAGCAGGGCCGCCGCGGGCCCGTCGCCGCGGCCCGATTCGCCGTGGCACTCGACGCAATGCGCTTCGTAGACGGCCTTGCCGCGCGGCGCCGGCGACTGCGCGACTCCGGTGGTCGCAAAAACTCCGATCGACCCGATGACGATGCCGAGCGCCCGGGTCCGGTTCATGGAACGAGGACGATCTTGCCGAGCGCGCCGGCCTCCATCACGGCCTCGTGGGCCTTTCGCGCGTCGCCGAGCGGGAACCGGCGTCCGGTGATCGGATTGAGTGTGCCGTTGGCCAGTCCTGCGATCAGCCCGGAGTGGATCTCGACGAACTCGGCGTCGCTGACGTTGAAGAGCGTCATGCCGAGAATCGCCGCGTCGCGTCCCATCGCCTGGCGCGCGTCGATCTCCGTGCGTCCGCGGCTGCCGACGACGACGATGCGGCCGTGCTTCGCGAGCAGCCCGAGATCGCGATCGAGGTTGGTGTGCGCCGCCATCTCGACGATCAGGTCGACGCCGCGTCCGCCGGTCGCTTCCAGGATCTGCTTCTCGTAGCCCGGGGTCCGGTGGTTGACGATCACGTCTGCGCCCTGTTCGCGGACGGCCGCGAGTCCCTTGTCGCTGCCGCCGCTGCCGATGACGCGGAGTCCGCGCGCGTGCGCGAGCTGCACGGCGGCAATGCCGACGCCGCCTGTTGCGCCGTGTACGAGCACCGTTTCGCCCGGCTTCGCGAGCGCGCGCTGGAAGAGCGCGCGATACGCCGTGCAGTACGGCACGCCGAGCGCGGCGCCTTGTTCGAACGACGCCTTCGCCGGCAGGACGTGCAGCTGAGAAGGCGAGCACAGCGCTCGCTCGGCATACGTGCCGGCGCCGGCAACCGTCGCGCCCGGCCCGGAGATGTACACGCGATCGCCGGCGCGAAACCCCTTCACGTCCGCACCCGCCGATTCCACCTCGCCTGCGCCGTCGAATCCGGGTGTGTACGGCAGCGGAGGCTTGCGCGCGTAGTTGCCGGTGTGAATGTACGCGTCGACCGGATTCACGCCTGCGGCGCGGACGCGCACGACCACGTCGCCCGGCCCCGCCTTCGGATCGGGAACGTCTTCGAGTTTGAGTACTTCGGGTCCGCCGAGTTGATGAACTCTAATCGATTTCATAATCGCTCGCCTAAAGGCTCGCGCTCCGGTCGCCTGAAGGCTCGCGCTCCAGTCGGAAGGAGCGCGAGGCTTTAGCCGAGCGCGATGCTACCATGAGGGATTCGATGGCATTGCTGAGGCTGCACAAGACCGTGGGCGTGAAAGTCGGACACGTTCTGGTGGGCGGCGGCGCGCCGATCGTCGTCCAGTCGATGACGATGACGGACACCGCGGACGCGCGCGCGACCGCGCAGCAGTGCATCGAGCTCGCCGGTGCCGGATCGGAGCTCGTCCGGGTGACGGTGAATCTTCCCGAAGCGGCTGCCGCCGTCCCGGAAATCAAGCAGCGCATGCTCGATGCCGGATGCACCGCGCCGCTCATCGGCGACTTCCACTACAACGGCCACCTGCTCCTGACGAAATACCCCGGCTGCGCGCGCGCCCTCGATAAGTACCGCATCAATCCAGGCAACGTCGGCACCGGCAGGCGCCGCGACGAGCAGTTCTCGACGATCTGCAAGGTGGCCGTCGACAACGATCGGCCCGTCCGCATCGGCGTCAACGGCGGCTCGCTCAACCAGGAGCTCGTCGTCTCGAGAATGCAGGAGAACACGGACCGCGATCTGGGCAGGACCTCCGAAGAGATCATCAACGAGTGCATGGTGCTGTCGGCGCTGCAATCGACCGAGCTGGCGCTGGAGTGCGGGCTGCGCAACGATCAAATCATTATTTCGTGCAAGCC
>DASQHH010000889.1:0-15116 GCA_035632195.1 Vicinamibacterales bacterium | reverse complement strand
CCTGCATCGCCTCGAGCAGCGCCGCCTGCGTCTTCGGTGGCGTTCGATTGATCTCATCCGCGAGGATGATTTGCGCGAAAATCGGGCCCCGGACGAAGCGAAGGCGCCGGCTTCCATCCTCTTCGTCGAGAATCTCCGTGCCGGTGATGTCGGACGGCATCAGATCGGGCGTGAACTGGATCCGCTTGAAGTCGAGATCGAGGATGTCGGCGAGCGTCTTGATGAGCAGCGTCTTCGCGAGGCCGGGGACGCCGGTGATCAGGCAGTGGCCGCCGGTGAACAGCGCGATCAGCACCTGCTCGACGACATCGTCCTGTCCGACGATGACCTTGCGCAGCTCTCGAAGGATCCGTTCGCGCCCTTCGGTGACCCGCTCCGCGTTGATTGTGGCTGTCGATTCCATCTCAGTGTGTGAGCGCGTAAGTAATCTCGTTGATTTCCATCCGGTACGCCATCGCGGTGTACTTGATGTAGCCGGGATACTCCTCGGCATTGGACCATTCCCACCCGTCGCCCATGTCGGTATTCCAGTTGATGAACACCATCGGGCGTCCGTTGTCGTCCAGTATCGTGCGGAGGTGCGACACGAAGCCGCCCTTCTCCCACGACCGCCCCTGCAGGAACGATCCGAGGCCGGCGACCTGCGGATACTGGTCGATCTTGTAGAAACAGCTGAAGACCGGGTGATCCTTCGGCACTTCGACGATCTCGCGATCCGGAAAGACCCGCTTCAACTCCTTCGCGAGGTTGTCCCATTCCGCCGGTCCGTGGAAGTCGTCGAACGTGGCGGTGCCGCCGCGGTAGAGGAATTCGCGCAGCGTGGCGACGTCGCTGTCGAGCATCTTCAGATTGCCCGGCTCGACGAAATAGATCCACGGGTACTCGAACAGTTTCGGATTGTCGAGCGTGAGCACGATCGGATCTTCGACTTGGATGGACGTCGCCGTCTTCACGCGCCGCGACAGATTCTGCTCCGCCGCCGGTGCGTCGATGTACCACGGCTCGCCGTAGAAGTCCTGTTGAATCTTCGTGTTCTCGGTAATGTAGTGGTACCGGATGCGGACAAACCGCCACTGGAGGCCGGCGTAGCGATCGTCGGTCGACGCCGGCAGCTGCGCCCAAAGCGCCGGGACCGATGCCAGCAGGGCGGCGACCAGTAAGGCGAGGCGAAGACGCGTCATCGATCGACGAGCTTGAGTAGCAATTCCTGTGCGCGCTCGTAGGTGGGCGCGATTTCGAGCGCCGCGAGCGTGTACTTCTTGGCTTCGGCGCGTTTGCCGGCTTTGAAGTAGCTGTCCGCCAGGTCGGTGAACGCAGCAGCGCGATCGACCGGTCCGAGCGCGACAACGGCGCGGAACTCCCGCGCCGCCGCGTCGGCGTCGTTCGCCTTCATCAGGAAACGGCCCAGGTTGGTGTGGGCGTCGGCGTCAAAAGGATCCAGAGCCACAATCCGCTGATAGACCGGCTCCAGCGATGCGGCGTCCGCGCCGTCCGCTTTGCGCACCGCGGACACCAGCTCTCGAGCGGCCTCGACGTTATTCGTGTCGACAGTGACCACCGCCCGCAGTTCCTTGATTTCGCGCGCGGCATCTTTCTTTTGGACCGCAATCTCGGCCATCTGGCCGTGCGGACTGTCCTTGCCCGTGGACCCGGGCACAAGCGCCGCCGCCTTCTCAAAGGCCTGCATCGCCTCGTCGAGCTGGCCGGCTTTCCGCATCGCGAAGCCGAGCGCCATCTGGATGGGGAAGCTGTCGGGATTGCGGTCCGCCAGCGCGCGCATCTCGAGCGGCGACAGTTTGAGGAGGTCTTCGACGCCGGTGGGCACCTTCAGCGCGCGGCGCAGGCCACCGAACCGATCCTCGACCAGCTTGTCGAAACCGGCCTGCATCGACGCGAGGTCGGTGTTCAGCGCCTGCCTCAGCGCGGCGTCGGTGTCGAGGCCCTGGCCGTAGGCGCGCAGCAGCTTGTTGATGCCGGCGTCCCCGTACGTCTTCACGAGGTACTCCACGATGAGCGAGCCCTGGAAGTACGCAAGAGTGATCAGCTTCGGATTCTGGAATGCGGCGTTGAAGTCCTTCAGCTTGATCCCGCCGTCATGGTTCAGCGTCTGCGCGTACTCGATGTCCATGTCGCGGCGCCATTCGGGATGCTCGCGCTGCTCTTCGTACTCGGAGATTCCTTCGGTCAGCCAGCGCGGCACGCGCTGATTGGACATCTGCAGTGTGAACACGTGCGCCAGCTCGTGCCACAGCGTCGCTTCCCACTGGAACTCACCGGGCAGGTTGCGCGCCCGCGGCGAGTCGAGCGAGACGACGCGGCCGAAGCAGATGCCGAGCGCGCCGATGGCGCCTGGCAGGCCGAGGTTCCGCACGGCGAAGTCGTCGTGCTTGGGGAAGATTTCGATCAGGATCGGACCCTTCGGCGTGAACGCGTACCGCTTCGAGAACGTCTCGATCGCCTTGTGCGCGAGCGGGACGGCGTACTCGGCGAGAACCGGCGCCTCATCCTTGTCCATCCGGACGATGATGTCGTTGTCGCGGATCGTGACGAACTGATCGACCTTGTCCAGCACGTCGAGCAGGTTCTTCGTGACGACGTCGTACGCGTCAATCTTGAACGACTGCTCGAGCGCCGATCGGGCGGCCGCTTCGTCGCCGGTCCGGAGGAGGTCCATCCCGAGGTCGGCAAGGGCGTGCGCGTTGCCGGGGTCGATGGACAGCGCCCGGCGCGCCAGCGTCACTGCCTCGTCGAATCGGTACTTGTGCGCCGCCCGCTCGCCCGCGAGCCGGTAAACCTCGCCGTAGTTCGGCACGATGGCCAGCGTCTTCGCGACTTCTGCGTCGTATTCCTGCGGCTTGTCGTCGACGTAGTCGATCGCCGCCAGCAGCGCGTGCGCGTCGAGGCTCGCGGGGTTGACGGCAAGCGCCTTTTGAATCTGCGCCTTCGCTTCGTCCGACTTGTCCTCGTCGGCCGACTGGCGCGCGAGGACCAGCATCGCGTCGATCGACGCGGGGTTGATCTCCAGCGCGTGGCGGGCGAACTGGGCGGCCTGGGGCGGATTGTCCTCTTCGAACGCCTTCGCCGCGCCGACGATCGCAGGCGTCCACCGCGCGTCCATTTGCAGCGACATCTGATACGACTTCAACGCCTCGGTGCGCTCGTACTTCTCGAGGAAGAGATCGCCCCAGGCCGTCTGGATCGCGGCGTCGGTCGGCGCGCCGGATGCGGCGTCGCGGTACGCGGCGTTTGCTTCCTGGAAGCGGCCGAGGGCGCGCAGCGCGCGGGCCGCCCGGGCCACTTCGATCGGATCGTCGCTCGACTCGGCAAGCGCCGCGATCCGCCGCAGGTCCGCGGACGCATCCTTACCGAGCATCTGCATGAGCAGTCCGAGCTGCAGCGCCGCCTCGCTCTGTGGCGCGCGCGACGCGACCGGCCGAACCAGCGCCTCCGCATCCGCGTAGCGTCCACGCTCGATCAGCGCGCGGGCGCGCAGCGCCGCGACGGCCGGATCCCGCTGGTCGAGCTTCTCGGTGAGCGCGTCGATCTCCGCGTACCGTCCCTCGACGAGTGCGCGCGTGGCCGCCTGCAGCGGCGTCTGCGGACGGCCGCGCGGCGCCTGCGCCGTACCCGAAGTCGGTAGCGCAAGGCACACGAGCGCAGCGACCAGCAGAGACACGCGCGGCCAGGTCATGTTGATTCGTATTATAGGTCGCGGCCAGCGAGCGCGCGCTCCTCGACGGCGATGCGCTTCCGTAAGAGAACCGCGAACCCGGCTGTGCCGGCGGCACCCGCGAAGAGCGCGCCGGCCATCAGCGCCGTCCCGACGAGTTCGCCGACGACCGCGATGTAGTTGGGATGCCGGACAAAGCGGTACGGTCCGCCGGCGACGAGCGGCGAGCCCGGAACGACGATGACCCGGAAGGTCCAGGCGGATCCGAGCGTCGTGATCGCCCACCACTTCAGCGCTTTCGCGAAAGCGAACAGCAGCACCCCCGACATGAACAGCGGCGCTGGCGCACCGCCGCGCCACAGGCCCTCGGCAATCATCAGAAGAAACACTGCAGGATAGGCCACGCGCATCGCCGTGTAGACATCGTCGGTAGGCTCGACGCCTCCACGCGACCGCTGAGCACGGTCGTTCGCGGACGCGAGCAACGCCTCGACAAGCATGGGCAGGAAGACGAGGGCGGAAACCGTGAAGCTTTCAGCCATCGGCTTTCAGCTTTCAGCGAAAACGGGTTCTGGCGGAAAGCTGAGCGCTGAAAGCCGAGAGCGTTCAAGCAAGATCGCAGTCCCCCGCCCGCGCGATGACCGCGCGAAGCACCGACGGCGCGAACCGCGCGCCAATCGCCGCGACGACGATGCCGCGCGGCGACGACACCAGCGAGCGCAGCGCGCGGTTGAATCGCTGTTTCCCTGCGAACTCCCGCCGCCGCGCGGATGCGAGGGCGCCGTGGACGCCGGCCCAGCCATGCTCGAGCGCCTGCCGCGCCGCGTGCGCCGCGAGCACGCCCCCGCGGATGGCGAAGCGCAGGCCGTCGCCGGTCATCGGATCGATGAACCCAGCAGCGTCGCCCGCGAACAGGAGTCCGTCGAGGTCGATCGCGCGAACGTCCGTGGCCAGCGGTCCGAGAACGACAGGCGGCGTCGCGAGGCGAGCCGGAACGAACCGGGGCGCGAGGAGGGCGTCGGCGGCGAGCGCGCCGGTCATGAGCGACGCCGGATCGCCGAGCCGCCGATCGCCTGCGCCGGACGGTAGAACCAGACAGACGTTCGTCAGGCCGCCAGGGACGGGAGCGATGCCGATGTAGCGGCCGCGCCGTACGTGCATCTCACCCAGCGCGCCCGTGCCCGCGACGCCGTCGAAGTACGCGCCCACCGCCCACCGGCGCGGACGCGGCGGATGGCGCGCGGCGCCAAGGCCGAAGCCGATCGTCGAGCGCCGGCCGTCGGCAGCGATCGTCACAGTGGCACGGATGGGCGTCCCCGACGCGCCTGCAACGACGCCCATCACCGAACGGCGCCCGCGCCGGTCGTCGACCAGCGCGCCGCGGACGGCGACGCGAGGCTCGAACGCGGCACCTGCGGCGATCGCCTGCTCCAGCAGAATCGCGTCGAGATCCCGACGCAGGATCGCGCGACCGCACAGCCCGCGCGGGTATCGCCCCTCGATCACGACGCCGTGCTCGCCGGTGACGGTCATGCCGTCCACCTGTCGCCCTCGTTCGTGAACGGCAGCCGCCGCTCCCAGCCGCTCGAGCTCGGCGAGCGTCCCGGGATTGACCGTATCGCCGCACAGCTTGTCGCGCGGAAACGCGGACCGGTCGACGATTCGCACGCGCGCCCCCGCGCGCGCGAGCACGATGGCAGCCGTCGTGCCGGCAGGGCCTCCGCCGACGATGACGACGTCGTCCATTCAGGCGTGTCCGATGACGAGCGCGCTGTTCTTCGATCCGAAGCCGAGGCAGTTGCAGAGTGCGGCCTCGACTTCCTGCCGGCGCCCCTTGTTCGGGATGAAGTCGAGATCGCAGTCGGGATCCGCCTCGCGTTGATTGATCGTCGGCGGCAGAAACGATCGCGACAGCGCGAGCGCGGCGGTCACGACGCCCGCAGCGCCGCTGGCGCCCTGCGGGTGGCCGATCATCGATTTGACCGAGGAGCCGGCGAGACGATCCGCGTGCGCGCCGAACACGCGACGTGCGCAGCGCGATTCGACGGCGTCGTTGAGCACGGTCGACGTGCCGTGGTAGTTGACGTAGCCGATGGCCTCGCGCGGCCGCCCGGAGCGGTCGATCGCGAGCGTCATCGCGCGGATGATCTCCTGGCCGTCGGGTGCCATCTGGACGCGGTGGTACGCATCGCACGTCGAGCCGTACCCGTCGATCGAGGCGTAGATCCGCGCGCCGCGCGCCCGCGCCCGCTCTTCCGATTCGAGCACGATCATCCACGCACCCTCGCCGAGCACGAAGCCGTCGCGGCCCTTGTCGAATGGACGCGACGCTTCCGACGGCCGCTCGTTGTAGCCCATCGACACGGCCTTCATCCGGGCGAAGCCGAAAATCATGCCGGGCGTGACGCAGGCGTCGGTGCCGCCGCTCAGGATGACGTCCGCTTCGCCGGATCGAACGAGCGATGCCGCGTAGCCGATTGCGTCGGTCGAACTCGTGCAGCCGCACGACAGGACGTGGCTGACGCCGCGCAGCCGCAGCGAGATCGAGACCTCGCTGGACACCATCCCGACGATCGAGATCGGGATTGCGTACGGCGTCACCTTGCGGCCGCGCTCGACGAAGAAGTCGTAGTACTGCCGCTCGCCCACGTCGATCCCGCCGCCGCCGCTGCCGATGACGACGCCGGCGCCCGGCTCGCCGATGCTGAGCCCCGCATCAATCCACGCTTCGCGGGCGGCAACGACGCCGATGAGGGCGGAGCGCGAGTATCGCTTCGGATCCGCGCGATACGACTTGTCCCAGATGTCGTCGCCGTCGATCGGCGGCACATCGTCGATCGACACGCCATCGACGGGAGCCGCCACCTGGCAGCCCAGGTCCGACGCATCGAACGCGCTGATGGCCCGCGTGCCGCTGCAGCCGGCGGCGATGCGCTCCCAGAATCGCTCGCGGCCGACGCCGAACGGCGAGACGACGCCGATGCCTGTAATGACGACGCGGGTCATGCTGGACTCATACTATCTGCTGATCGAGCATGAGCGCAGTGTTCAAGTGGGCGGGCGGAACGATGTTCGTGGCGTCGCTCGCTTACTGGCTGACCTGGTACTTGTATTTGCTCGATCGGCCGGCGGCGGGCGGCAGCGGCGGCCCGCTGGCGTTCGACGCGGCACTGTTTACGCTGTTCGCGGCACATCATTCGATTCTGGCGCGCAATCCGGTCAAGCGCGCGCTTACGTTCATCCCCCCGGATCTGATGCGATCCGTGTATGTCTGGACGGCAAGCGTGCTGCTGATTGCCGTGTGCGCGCTATGGCGGCCGATCGCCGGCGACGTCTATCGCGCTGCCGGCGCAGCGGCCGTGGGCGGCGCCGTCGTTCAGGCCGCCGGAATCTGGCTCATCGCACGCTCGGTCGCACGCCTCGACCCGCTGGAACTGGCCGGTATTCGATCAGCGAGCCGTGCGGGTGAACCGCTGCAAACCTCAGGCCCGTACGCGCTCGTCCGTCACCCGCTCTACCTGGGTTGGATCGTGCTGGTCTTCGCCGCGCCGCACATGACCGCGGATCGGCTCGCGTTCGCGGCGATTTCGTCGGGTTATCTGCTGATTGCGGTTCCGTGGGAGGAGCGATCACTTCGGCAGAGCTTTGGCGACGCATACATTCGGTACGAGGCCCGCGTGCGGTGGCGCGTAATCCCTTACGTGTACTGAAACAGGTTCCATGACCACGGCCTCAGTTCCAGCGAAGGCCTTTCAGTTGGTCGAGATTGACGTTGCCGCCGCTCAGCACGCAGACGACCTTCGCGCCCTTCGGGGCACGAATCAGATCGTGCAGCAGCGCGCCGACGGGCGCTGCAGCCGCGCCCTCCGCGACCAGTTTGCAGTGCCCCATGACCCAGACGACCGCCTCGAAGATCTGCTCGTCCGGTAGCGTGACGATCTCGTCGACGAAGCGGCTGACGACGTCGCGCGTATAGGCGCCGACGCGCTTCACCCGCAGCCCGTCGATGATGCAGTCGACGCGGTCGAGCGTCACGACGTGCCCTTCCTCGACGCTGCGCTTCATGCCAGGCGCGCCGGACGATTCGATTCCGACGATCCGGATCTTCGGGTTGATCGCTTTGAGCGCCATCGAGACGCCCGAGATCAGTCCGCCGCCGCCGATCGGGACGACGACGACGTCGACGCCGGGAAAATCCTCGTACACCTCGAGGCCGAGCGTCCCCTGGCCTGCAACCAGCTGCGGGTCGTCGAACGGGTGGATATACGTGAGGCAGCGTTCTTCGACCAGCTCCTGCGCCTTGTGGTTCGCCTCGTCCCAGATCGTCCCGTACAGGACGACTTCGGCGCCGTAGCCCTTCGTCGCCGCGATCTTCGACGGCGTCGCGTTCTCCGCCATGACCACAACGGCGTGGACGCCGTGGATCCTGGCGGCGAGCGCGACACCCTGCGCGTGGTTGCCTGCGGACGAGCAGACGACGCCGCGGCGCTTCTGCTCATCGGTCAGGTGCGTGAACTTGTTCAGCGGCCCGCGGATCTTGTACGACCCGCCTTTCTGGAACAACTCCGCCTTCAGGCGGACGTCGAAGCCGGTGCGCTCGCTCAGGATGCGCGACGTCAGCAACGGCGTCTTGTAGATGTGGGGGGCGACGATGGCGCGTGCGCGTTCGAAGTCGGCGTGCGTGAGCGCGGCGAAGTCCACGGCCGTCATCGATTGAACCGCGAATCTTCGTCGTCGTCTTCTGCCGGGGCCGCCGCTGCCCCGTGGCCCCGATGGCCCTGCGAACCGGCTGCGGCGGGTGCGGCCACCCCCTTTTCGATGAACACCATCGAATGCTGCGACGGGATGTCGAACTTCTTGCCGCACGTCTTGCAGGTGACGTTGTCGTCGATCCGGATCATGTAGTCGCGGAGCTTCGCGTAGAGCGCGCGGTCGCGCTCGTCGGCGCCGGGCGGAATGCGATCCTTCTTCGTCCTCACGACCCAGCGCATCGGGTATTCGTTGACGCGCTTGCAGCGCGGACACATCAGCTTGTCGGTCCGCGTCTCGTTCCGATTGTTGAAGAAGTCGCGTTCGTCGAGCGCCATTCCGAAATGATAATACGGGGATGGCGACCGAAGGGCGGACCTACCCGAGCGAGCTCCCCGTCATCCCGCTTCGTCAGACCGTGGTGTTCCCGCTGACGCTCCAGCCGCTCGCGGTCACGCGTCCGATGTCCATCGAGTCGGTCAACCGCGCGCTGGCGTCGGATCGCCTGCTGTTCCTCGTGCTCCAGAGCACCGCGGAGGAAGAACCGGACCCCGCCCACGTGAAGGCGATCGGAACGATCGCCGCCATCCGCCAGATGGCCAAGGCGCCAACGGGCGGCGTGCACGTCATCGTCGAGGGGATGACCCGCGGCAGGGGCGACTCGTACGCGCGGCGCGACGGCGCGATGGTCGCCCGCGTCGCGATGATGCCCGACGACTTCGCGCGCACGCTCGAAGTCGACGCCTACATGCGGCGCCTGCACGAGCTGATCGAGCGCGCGCTGTCGCTCGCCAGCGGACTCTCGCAGGAGCTGCGCGGGATGGTGACCGGTATCGACGATCCCGTCCGGCTCGTGTACCTGCTCTCGAGTCTCCTCGACATGAAGGCGGTCGAGAAGCAGCAGATCCTCGAACAGACCGAACTCATCGAGAAGCTCAAGGCCGTCACCGCCGCCATGAACCGAGAGATCGCGCTGCTGGAGATGAAGAACAAGATCGAGTCGGCCGCGCAGCAGGAAATGACCGACGCGCAGCGGCAGTACTACCTGCGGCAGCAGCTGAAAGCGATCCAGGACGAGCTCGGCGAAGGCGAAAAGACCGAGATGCAGGACCTCCGGGCGCGGCTGGCGAAAGCGAACCTGCCGGAAGCAGTCGCCGCCGTCGCCAATCGCGAGGTCGACAGACTCGAAGGGATGACGCCGGCGTCGCCCGAATATCAGATGATCCGCACCTACATCGACTGGGTGCTCGACGTGCCGTGGTCGACGACGACGGAGGATCGGCTCGATCCGGCCGCCGCGCGCGCGGTCCTCGACGAAGATCATTACGACCTCGACAAGGTCAAAGAGCGCATCGTCGAGTACCTGGCGGTTCAGAAACTGAAGACCAGAGCGCAGGCCCCCCCGGATGGAGCGAAGCCCGGACCGACGGCGCAGATCAAGGGTCCGATTCTGTGCTTCGTCGGGCCGCCGGGCGTAGGTAAGACGTCGCTCGGCCAGTCCATTGCGCGCGCGATGAACCGGAAGTTCGTCCGGATTTCGCTCGGCGGCGTCCGCGATGAAGCCGAAATCCGCGGCCACCGGCGGACCTATATCGGCGCGATTCCGGGACGCATTGTGCAGGCCCTGAAGCAGGCCGGCGCCATGAATCCGGTCTTCATGCTCGACGAAATCGACAAGGTAGCGGCCGGCTTCCAGGGCGATCCGGCGGCGGCTCTGCTCGAAGTGCTCGACCCGGCACAGAACCACTCGTTCCGCGATCACTACCTCGAGATCAACGTCGATCTGTCGCGCGTGCTGTTCATTGCGACGGCGAATCAACTCGGAACGGTCCATCCCGCCCTGCTCGACCGCATGGAGATCATCTCGCTCGCAGGCTACAGCGAGGAAGAGAAGGTGCACATCGCGAAGCGGTACCTCGTGCCCCGCCAGCTCGAGGAGAACGGCGTCACCGCCGCGCTGGTCAGCTTCGACGACGACGCGATCCGGCACATCGTGAGCGACTACACGCGCGAGGCGGGCGTGCGCAGTCTCGAGCGGCAGATCGGCGCCGTGGCGCGCAAGATCGCGGCGCGCATTGCGGCCGACGGACGCGGAGCGCCGTCAGCGGTCGGCGTCACGGCCGCAAGCCTGCGCGACTATCTCGGGCCGCCGCGCTTCCACGACGAGGTGTCGTTCCGCCTCTCGCGGCCGGGCGTGGCGACCGGCGTCGCATGGACCGAGACCGGCGGCGACGTGCTGTTCGTCGAAGCGCGTCTCCTGCCGTCGGGCCATCACGATCTCATCCTCACCGGACAGCTCGGCAGCGTGATGCAGGAATCCGCACGCGCCGCGGTCAGCCACGTGCGAGCGGAAGCCGAACACCTCGGCATCAATCCCGAGACGTTCGACACGAACGATCTGCACGTTCACGTCCCCGCCGGCGCGATTCCGAAGGACGGTCCATCGGCCGGCGTCACGATGGCCACCGCGATCGTGTCGGCGCTGAAGAATCAGCCGGTGCGCGAGGATGTCGCGATGACCGGCGAGATCACGCTGAGCGGCCTGGTGCTGCCGGTCGGCGGCATCCGCGAGAAGGCGCTGGCCGCGCGGCGTCATGGCATCAAAGAATTCATCTTGCCCGCGCGGAACGAAGCGGACCTCGCGGAGTTGCCGGCGGAAGTGAAGGACGGCATGCGCTTCATCCCCGTGCAGACGCTGGAAGACGTGCTGAAGGTCGCGCTGCCGGACCAACGTCGGCCATCGTAGAATGTCCGACGTCCATGGGCCGTGCGTTCGACGCGATGTTTCTCTCGGCCGTTCTGCCCGGCGGGGCGCCGCAGGCTGAAACCGGGAGCGCCGCCGGGAAACCCCGTTCAAGGCTCGCCGGCTCCGTCGTGTGGGCCCGCCGCTGGTGGTAGCGGTCTTCTACATCTCCGGCCACGGCTTCGGACATGCGTCGCGCGCGATTGAATTGATCGGCGCGTTGCACCGGCGCGTGCCTGATGTCGGCGTCACCGTCCGGTCGTCCGTCCCGCGCTCCTTCTTCGCCGCCGTGGAAACGATCGCCATCGAGGCGGCGGAGGTGGACACCGGACTGACGCAGCTCGACAGCCTGCAGATCGACGAAGAGGCGAGCGCGCGCCGGGCGGCGGCGTTCTACGGCGACTTCGATCGCCGGGTCGCCGAAGAAGCCGCGGCCATCGCGCGCCTCCGGGCGCGCGTCGTCATTGCGGACAATCCACCGGTCGCCTTTGCCGCGGCGTCCGCCGCAGGCGTCCCGTCGGTCGCAGTCGCGAACTTTACCTGGGACTGGATCTATCAGGCGTACGACGCGTTTCCGCGGCTGGCTCCCGGCGTCATCGACGTCATCCGCGGCGCGTACTCGAAGGCGATGCTGGCGCTGCGGCTACCGCTCCACGGCGGATTCGACGGAGTCCGTGACGTGCGCGACATTCCGTTCATCGCACGGACGTCCACGCGCGACCGGACCGAAACGCGGCGGCTGCTCGATGTTCACGACGATCGCCCGATCGTTCTGCCGTCCTTCGGCGCGTACGGCGCGGCGGTTTCGTGGGACGCGCTCGAGAAGTCGGGACACTTCGCGCTGGTGCGGTCAGACCGGATCATGGATCGCCACGGACTCCTGTATCAGGACCTCGTCGCAGCCGCGGACGTCGTTGTCAGCAAACCCGGCTACGGCATCGTCAGCGAGTGCATCGCCAACGGCGCGGCGCTGCTCTACGCGTCGCGCGGACGCTTTCCCGAGGAAGACGTGTTCGTTGCCGGGATGCCGCCGATGCTCCGTTGTCGGCCGATCGACCGGGACGACTTGCTTGCCGGACGCTGGCAGGCCGGCATCGACGCCCTGCTGAACCAGCCGGCACCGGCGGTGAAACCGCGCGTCGACGGTGCGCAGGTTGCGGCCGAGACCATCGCCAAATACCTTGACCAATGACGTAACGGTGACCGTAGAATCCGTCACCTTCAGCCTTATGCGCCACCTATGCGTCGCGGCCCTCCTGCTCACGCTCGGGTCCACCGCCAGCTTCGCGCAGGGCGGCGCGACGGCGCTCGCGGTTTCGACGCCGACGCCGGAAGACGTACGTTCGTGGGATCAGCAGGTCGATCAGATGCTGCGGGCCGGGGACCTGCGCGTTCGTCAGACGTCGCGCGACCCGCTCCTGCCCGGCCGCTCGCACGAGCGCCTCGATCAGTACGTCCGGGGCGTGCGGATCGTCGGCGGCGATGTGACGCGCCAGACGGACGCGACAGGCACCGTGTCGGTATTCGGGATGGTGCACAGCGGCGTCGACATTTCGACAACCCCGGCGCTGTCGGTCGATGCTGCACGGCAGGCGATTGAATCGGCGGCGGGCGGCGACGTGCTCGGCGGCGATCCCGAGCTGGTAATCCTTCCTCTGTCCGACGCGTACCATCTCGCGTACTATGCCCGCGCGGCGACGCCGACCGATCAGGTGAGCGTGTTCGTCGATGCCGGCACGGGCGCGGTCCTTCGCCGGTACAGCGAATTCATCAGCGACATCGTCCCGGGCAAGGGCGTGTACGGCGACGACAAGAAGCTGAGCGTGCTGCCGTCGGGCGGATCGGAGATCGCCACCGACGCGCTTCGCCCGACGACGATCACGACCTACGACATGAAGGGCGACTTCACACGGACGATAAACGTCCTGAACTTCGTGACGCCGCTCGTGAACAGCGACATCGCGTCCAACACGGGTCCGACGTGGGCTGATCCCGTCGTGGTGGATGCACACGCCTATGCGGGCTGGTACTACGACTATCTGTTCAAGCGATTCAACCGCCTCGGCATCGACGACAACAACCTGCGCATCGCCGTGCTCACGCATCCGGTCAGCCTGTCCGACATTGCCACGGCGCCCGCAGGGGTCGTCGGAGAGTTCTACATCAACGCGTTCTTCTGCTCGACGTGCGGTCCGAATAGGCGCGGCGCCGTCACGCTCGGCGAGGGCGCGCCGAAGGGATTCCTCGCGCCGGGTCTCGAGGTCAAGCCGTTCGCGGCGGCGTTCGATGTGGTCGCCCACGAGTTGACGCACGCGGTCACCGCGTCGACGGCGCGGCTCAATGGATTTACATTCAGCGAAGCGGGGGCGTTGAACGAAGCGTTCTCGGACGTGATCGGCGTGTCGGCGGCATTCTTCCAGGAGCCGGCGGGGAACACGCCGATGCACGCGAGCTACGTGCAGGGCCGCGATCTGACGGTTCCTGCCGGCGCGATTGGACGGAACCTGGCCAACCCTTCGTTGAGCGGCGACCCGGACCATTACTCGAGGCGGATCATCGGCGGCGATCCGCACTACAACGGCGTCATTCTCGGCCACGCGTTCTATCTGGCCATCGAAGGCGGGACGAATCGCACATCGGGACTGTCGGTGCAGGGGGTTGGCGGCGCGAACAGAGATCAGATCGAAAAGTCGTTTTTCCGCGCCCTGACGCTGCTGCTGCCGTCGAACGCGACGTTCGCGCTGGCCCGCGATACGACGATCCAGGCGGCGCGGGACCTGTACGGCGCCGGCAGTCCGGCCGAGCGTGCGATTACCCAGGCATGGGATGCCGTCGGCGTGCAGGATCGCACGGCCCCGAGCGCAGTAATGCTGCCGAACCCGGCGACCAGCACGTCGGGCTTGTGCAACGGCGTCAGTCCGAGCTGGACCCTGGGCGTCACCTTCTCCGCAGCAACGTCGAACCTCTCGATCGGCGGCTGGAGCATCGACACCTACGATGCGAACGGCGCGCTGATCAGCGGCGACAGCCGCTCGGCGTCGGCCTTTGCGTCGTCGTTCAACGTGTGCGGTCCCGGCAGCAGCTCGGTGCGCGCCCAGACCGACGCCTGCGCGGTCATTTGCGTCGCCCTGGGCGGCCGCACGAACGGCGGCGCGCAGGTGTCGTTTACGACGTCCGCCGGCACCGTGACGACGCCGCGCGTGTCGCTGACGAAGTCTCCTTGAGAGGCGGCATGCGGCGCGTCTTGATCACAGTCGTCGTTGCCTTCGGTCTGGCCGCGCAGGCGCGCGCGCAGACCGCATGGACCGATCGCGGGTATTTCGATCTGAGCGCCGACGTCCGTGTCTCGCCGATGACGTTCGACGGGATCGCACGTCCGATCGATTTCGCCGAGGCGGCGACGGTCTCGACGTCGTACGACGTAAAGCAGGCACCCGGGTTCGACGTGGCCGCCGGCGTCCGCGTCTGGCGCAATCTCGCCATCGGCGTCGACGTCGCGTGGTCGACCAGGCCGTCGACCGGCTCGATCACGGCTCAGATGCCGCACCCCCTTTTCTTCAACCGGCCGCGCAGCGTCTCCGGCGATGCCTCAGGACTCGACCACGATGAGACGGCTCTGCACGTTCAGGCCGTCTGGATGATTCCGGCGACGCCTCGGTGGTCGATCGCCCTCGCCGGGGGGCCCTCGTGGATCGTCGTCAACCAGGCTATCGTCGATGATGTGGCGGTCACGTCGACGTATCCGTTCGACACCGCGTCGTTCGCCAATGCCGTCAGCGGCCGGACGTCCGCCGGACGGCTGGGGTTCAATGTGGGCGGAGACGTCGCCTATCGCGTCCGCCGACGCGCCGGCATCGGCTTCGGAGTCCGATTCGCCCGCGCGCGCGTGCCGATGACCTCTGCCGCAGGCAACTCCATTACCGTCGACGCGGGCGGGCTGGGCGTCGACGGCGG
>DASQHH010000888.1:0-4874 GCA_035632195.1 Vicinamibacterales bacterium | reverse complement strand
CCAGCGCGAAGTGACCGTCTCTTCTCGTCGTGAACGCCAGCTCGCTCTCGTCGGGTGACCACACGGCATCAGTGCTGTCATTCGGCCCATTCGTGATGCGGGTCGCCGTGTCCCGCGCGACGTCCACGGCCCAGACGTTCCAGATGCCGGTCTGGAAATCGAGCCGGTTCACCGCGACGCGATCGCCGCGTGGAGACAGGACGGGATTGAGATATTCGGAGGGATCAGTCGGGCGTAACGCGTCGAGCGGATGCCCGCTGCGGTCGAACCAGGTGAGACGACCGTGATTGCCCGCGAGCATCGGAACGAACACGAGAAGGTTGTCCCGCGCGTCGAAGGTCTCCGTGCCGTCGACGTATCCGGCTCCGACATTCGCGGCCACGACCGACGGCTCGCCCTGGAGCTTCAGGGCCGAAGCATCGAACCGCTGCGCCGTCAGAGACGTCCCCTGAAGCAGCAACAGCAGCCCGGGCGCGACGAACGCCGCCCGCCGCGCGCGCGCCAGCCGTCGAACCGGTGCGCCGTCGAGCGAACCAATCGCGACCGTACCTTCGCCCAGGGAGCCGGTCGACACGTAGACGAAGTGCTGCCCATCCGGCAGAAACTGCGGAGACGACTGCGTGACCGATTCGTCCGCGTCGCCAGGGGTCGCGAGGCGCACCGGAACCCCGCCGGCCGCCGGTACGCGAAAGAGCCGTCCGCCGGCGCCGAAGATGATGGCGCCCGCGGCATTCCAACTGCCGCCGGTGATGCCGCCGCGGCGCTCGAGCGGCCGCACGATACTGTCGTTTGTCGCACAGATCTTCGTCGGACTGCCTCCCGACGCGGGCACGCGCGACAGCGTTCCGGTCGTGAAGCTGAAGAACGCCAGCGCCGATCCGTCAGGCGACCAGAACGGGAAGATGCCGTATTCACCGCCAGGCAGCGGCCCTCCAGCCGACCCGTCGAACGCATGCATCCAGATTTGGTTCCGTCCGGCGATCTCCGTGCCCACGGCGACCCGCCGGCCATCCGGGGACAGCGCGGCGCCGAATCCCGGCGCATTGTCGCCAAGGTTGATGCCGAACTCGACGAGCGGCCGTGGCTCTGCAGCGCCGGCGCCGCGCCACGACATCCACGTGGTGACGGCCAGTGCGATCGCGACGAGCGCCAGGATGGGGATCCAGGGCGTTCGACTCGGATGGGCGTTGCGTGCCGCATCCGTATGCGTCCCGTCCGCAGCGTCCGCGAGCGCGAGACGAACGTCGGCGACGTCGTGAAAGCGCTCCTTCAGCTCCTTCTGCAGGCAACGCCGAAGCACGCGGCGGATCGACGGGTCGACCTGTCCGGGTAGCGACGTCCAGTCCGGCTCGCGCTCCAGGACGCGCGCGATGGCGTCGGACACCGTCGGCCCGGAGAACGCCGCTTTGCCCGTCAGCATCTCGAACAGCACGCACCCGAAGGCCCAGATATCCGTGCGCTTGTCGACCGCTTTGCCGCGAGCCTGCTCGGGCGACATGTACGGCGCCGTTCCGAGCAGCACGCCGCTTGCGGTCTGCCCCAGCATCGTCGGCGAGTGGGTGAGGAGCGACGAGTCGACGGCGTCGGCGGTTGTGGCGAGGCCGAAATCGAGAATCTTGACCTGGGCGCCCCGCGTGACCGCGACGTTGGACGGCTTGAGATCGCGGTGGACGATGCCGCGGGCATGCGCTGCGTCGAGGCCGTCGGCGATCTGCGCGGCGATTGTCAACGCCTCCCGCACCGGAAGCGCCCCGCTCCGAAGCCGATCCGACAGCGTCTCGCCGTCGATGAGTTCCATGACGATGAACGGAACGTCGCCCGCGCGTTCCAGGCCGTAGATCTGCGCGATGTTCGGATGATTGAGCGAGGCGAGCAGCCGCGCCTCCCGGTCGAACCGGGCCGATCGGTCGGGATCGGCGGCGAACGATCCGGGCAGAACCTTGACCGCGACGTCGCGACCGAGTCGGGCGTCGTGAGCCTTGTACACCTCTCCCATTCCGCCGGCGCCGATGGCGGCGACGATCTCGTACGAGCCGAGCCGAGTGCCTGGAGCCAGCGCCACGGGGATGGCGCCATTGTAATGGACGAGGCGGAAATGACTACTTCAGCGCCTTGCCCTGCGAATCGACGACGCGCCTGGCGAGATAGTTCACGACCTTGGCGTCGTTGCGCAACGCGCTGAGATAGGCGGCGCGCAGCAGCTGTTCGCGGCGGCCGCGCAGCGTCGATGTGATCCCATCGCGGACCTGCGGCATCGAGAGGTCGCGCTGACCCGCCTTTTCGAACCCCACGACCAGCACGATGGTGTGGCTGCCGCCGGAGCTGACGACGTTGACGGAGCCCGGTGTCTTGTTCAGCACCGCGTCCCGCAGCGCCGCAGGCGCGTTCTTGAGCGTCGACACCGGCACGTAGCCGAGATCGCCGCCGCGCGGCGCCGATTGCGGATCTTCCGAGTAGTCCATGGCGAGCTCGCCGAACGGCGTCCCGCTCTTCAGCCGCTCCATCAGCATCTGCGTCTTCGCCATCGCCGCCTGCGGCGTCGCCGCATCGTCGCCGGTGCGATTCGCGAGCTGCGCGTCGCGGACCGGCGTCACGACGATCTGCGCGACGCGATACGAGTCTTCCGCCATGTTGAAGGCGGCTTTGTTGGCGTTGAAAAAGTCGGCGACTTCCTGATCCGCGATGGTGACCTTCGAGGTCACTTCGTGCTCCATCACCTTCTGCGTCAGCAGCTCGCGGCGAAGCCCCTCGCGGATGTCGTCCGCCGACAGGTTGCGCTTCGTCAGCTCCTGCTGGAACGCATCGTCCGAGAGATTCTTCCGGGTGTCGGAGTACGCCTTGTCGAGCTCGGCCGGCGCAATCTCGAGCTTCAGGTCGCGCGCTTTCGCGACGAGGATGTCCTGCACGATGAGATCGTTGAGGATTGACAGCTTCGCCGTCATCGCCTCTTCGTCGGAGACCGGCTGCGACGCCTGGCTGCTGCGACGGTAGGCCCGATCGACGTCCTCGCGTGTGATTTCGTGGCCGTTCACAACGGCCCAGGTGCTGGCGGAGACGGCGGCCGCGGCGGGCGGCGGCGGTGGCGTGGAGCGGCACGCCGCCGGAATCAGCGCAAACAAGACGAAAGGAAGAGACCGCTGGACGAATCGCATGTCTTTAGGCGGACAGCTCAGAAACCCGCGGCCTGTCCGTCCTCCCGGAAATTCGATCCGGCGCGATAGAAGCCCGCAATCGGCGCCCGGCACGCGCGATCGGCAGGCGCGCAGCCGGGTCCCGCCCGCCGATCCGGCGTGAACAGAATCGCCTCGAAGCCGCCGACCGGCGATCCGTTCGACGAAGCCACCTGATGCCCCATCGCGGCGAGCTTCGCGCCCACGAGGCCGAAGAGCGCGGACTCGAGCTGGACGCGATTGCTCACCTGGTTGTGACTGAAGCGCGCCAGATCGCCGGCGGCCTGCACGTTCGCATGCAGGTCGAGAATGTTGACGAGCACCTGCATGTTCCCCTGGCCTTGCTGATCGCCGCCGTGCTGGCCCGTGACGAGCAGCGGATGATCGTCTTCTGTCACGAGGACCGCTGACAGCGTGTTGTACGGCCGCTTGTTGCCGGCGATGACGTTCGGGCTGTCGGGATTCAGCGTGAACAGGCCGCCGCGGTTGTGCAGCATGATGCCGTAGCCGGGAACCGTGATACCCGATCCCCAGCCGGAAAAGTTGCTGTTGATCCACGACACCATGTTTCCCCAGCGATCCGCGGTCGCCAGGTAGATCGTGTCGCCGATGTCCCTCGCATCCGTCGTCGTCGCGCCGGTCCGCGAGGCGTGCGCGGGATCCACCTTGCCGCACAGCGACGCGGCGTGCGCCTTCGACGTCAGCATCTCGAGCGGAACGTTCACGGCGTTCGGATCCGCGTTGCGGCCGTACACGTCCGCGTAGACAACCTTTTTGGTTTCGATGAGCGCGTGCCAGTACTGCGCGCTCGCCGGCCCGAGCGTCGACAACGTCTGACCCGGGTACCACTGCGGCACGCACGCGTCGAGAACGTTCATCGCTTCGACGATCCCCCAGGCCTGGGACGGCGCGCGCGTGGCGTGGATGTCGTACCGGTCGTGATACTTCGTGGACGGCGCGGCGACCCACTCTCCCTTGTAGTTCGCGAGATCGTCGA
Organism: Vicinamibacterales bacterium; assembly: GCA_035632195.1. GTDB lineage: Bacteria > Acidobacteriota > Vicinamibacteria > Vicinamibacterales > CAVVIG01 > DASQHH01. The sequence goes on along the minus strand of DASQHH010000888.1, from coordinate 707 downwards.
GCGTCATCGGACCGCCGAGCGCCCGTGACTTAAGGACGATGGCCTTGGCGACCTCGCCCTTGTAGAACACGTCGCGCCCCTGCTGCTGAATCAGCCGGAACGTCTTCGCGAGATCCGGGTTGCGGAAGATCGTTCCCGTTTCGGGCCGCTTGCCGTCAACGTAGAACGTCTTCAGCGAATCCGGATCCGGCTCCTTGCAGCAGCCTTCGAGCGGCAGCGCATTCTTCATCCGCCAGCCGGCCGCGATCTCCTCCGTGATCGGAAATCCCTGATCGGCGTAGTCGATGGCGGGCTGCAGCAGCTCTTTGAACGTCATGGTCCCGAAGCGCGTCATCGCATCCTGCCACCCCCAGAGCGAGCCGGGCACGGTCACGGTGAGGATGCCGCCGGACGGCATGCCGGATCCCGGTCCGAAGTTCGCCGGGTCCGCTTTGTAGCCGTGCCGGGTCATCGTCTCGAGCGTAAGACCGGCGGGCGCAATGCCGCTGGCGTTCAGCTGATAGACCTTTTTCTCTTTCGCGACGTAGATCAGCGCGAACAGGTCGCCGCCGATGCCGGTGTTGGCCGGATACGTCACGTTGAGCATGGCCGCGGCGGCAATCGCGGCGTCGACGGCGTTGCCGCCCTGCTCGAGGACGCGCAGGCCCGCCTGCGACGCGAGCGGCTGTACGGTCGTCACCATCCCGTTGCGCGCCATCACCTCCGAG
>DASQHH010000887.1:0-6769 GCA_035632195.1 Vicinamibacterales bacterium | reverse complement strand
GAAGCGGACATTTCAGCCGAATGCGCGCCGCCGCAAGCGGACACACGGCTTTCTGGTCAGAATGAGCTCGAAAAACGGTCGTCTGGTCCTCAAACGGCGCCGGGCGAAGGGCCGGAAGCGGCTCACCGTCAGCAGCGAGTGACGTCCCGTTTTCGGCCGGCCGAACGGATTCGCCGGCGGGCCGAATTCCAGCAGGTCTACGAGCGCGGAACCCGCAGCCACAGCCGGTTTTTCACGGTGTTCATCCTGGCGAACCGGCAGGGTATCGGGCGGCTCGGCGTGGCCGCGACGAAGAAACTGGGTGGCTCGGTCCAGCGTAACCGGGCTAAACGATTGATACGAGAGGTTTTCCGGCGTAACAAGGTCGCGCCGGGGTTTGACGTCGTGGTCATTCCCAAGCGGGACGTGCTCGAAGCCAGCCTCACTGCTCTTGAAACCGATTACCGCACACTCGTCGAACGTCGACTCCGAACGTCAGCCGTCATTGATGGTTCGTCTCGCCCTGAAGGCCATTCGAGGCTATAAGTTACTTATTTCTCCACATTTTAGAGGCTCATGCCGGTTCGTGCCCTCCTGCGCGGACTACACGGCAGAAGCCATCAAAACACACGGTCTCGTCCGCGGGACCCTTCTCGGCGCCTGGCGTCTTATTCGGTGTCAGCCGTTTTGCCGCAGCGGCTACGACCCGGTTCCGCGGCCCGCCGCACGGTAAATGGAAAAGCGGTTTCTTCTCTTCATCTTTCTGTCGCTCGTCATACTGACGCTGTACCAGTCGTTCGTCGTGAAGCTAGTGCCCAAGCCGGCGCCGGGCGCGCGAACGGCGACAGCCACTCAGTCGTCGGCCAACGCCGCCAGCCCTTCGACGCCGGCAGCGGCCGCGCCCACACCCCAGAGTGTTGCGCCACCAGTCGTTCAGCCGCCCGCGGCGCCCGCGCCGCCGGAAGTCGCGGCCGTCGTCGGCGATACGTCCGAACGCGATGTGACGGTGGAGACTCCGGAAGTCATCGCCGTTTTCACCAATCGCGGCGCGCGACTCAAGAGCTGGCGCCTCAAGCGCTATCTCGATCAGGAGAAACATCCCCAGGAGCTGGTCGAAAAGCTGCTGCCGAACGAGCCGCTGCCCTTTACGTTGCGGACCGAAAGCAACGAAGCGAATGCGATTGTCAACAACGCGCTGTTTCAGTTGAAACGCGAACCGACTGGCGTCGTCACGTCGCCGTTCGCTCTCGAATTCGAATTCACGAGCGCCGCCGGCCTTCGCGCTTCCAAGACGTTTCGTTTCAATCCGTCCACGTACATCGTGACGGTCACCGCGCTCGTTACGGCAGGTGATCAGGCGCTGACGCCCGCGATCGTCTGGGGACCAGCGGTCGGCGACATCGCGGAGGTCAGCCGCTACACGCAGAAGGCGGAAGGTCTCGTCTACGCGGGCGACAAGGTCCAGCGCGTCGACGCGAAACAGATCGCGACGCAGCCCCGGTACGACGGCGACTTCAAGGTCGCCGGCGTCGACGACAACTACTTCATGGCGGCGGCGATCGATCTGAAGAACGGCAGCATCGAGTATCGGACCGTGTCCGTTCCGCCCCCGGCCGGCTCGAAAGACGCGCCCCGCGATCTGGTGTCGTTCACGATTGCGCCGCACCGGCAGGATGCTCCGATCCAGTTCTTCGCCGGACCGAAGGACTTCGATGTGCTCGAGGCCATCCGCCCCGAGATGACGAACGCGATCAACTTCGGTCGGTTCCAGGTCATCGTCGTGCCGCTCCTGCGATCGTTGAAGGGCGTGCACGAGTGGGTCCCGAACTACGGATGGTCGATCGTCGTCCTGACGATCATCATCAATCTGATCATGTTCCCGCTGCGGCACATGAGCGCGAAGTCGATGCGGAAGATGGCGCAGATTCAGCCCGAGGTCAAGGCCATCCAGGATCGCTATGCGAAGTTCAAGGCGACCGATCCGCAGAAGCAGAAGATGAACCAGGAGCTGATGGATCTGTACCGCCAGCGCGGCGTCAATCCAGCGGGCGGCTGCGTGCCGATGCTCCTGACGATGCCGATCGTGCTCGCGATGTGGGCGCTGCTCCAGGTGTCGATCGAGCTCCGCGGCGCGCCGTGGATCGGATGGATTCACGATCTGTCGGCCCGCGATCCGTACTACGCGCTGCCGCTCATGATGGGCGCGACGAGCCTCTGGATGCAGAAGATGATGCCGTCGACTGGAGCCGATCCGGCGCAGCAGAAAATGATGATGTTCATGCCGGTCTTCATGACGGTGATGCTCGCGTGGCTGCCTTCCGGCGCGCTCATCTACTACGTCGTGACCAACATCTGGACCATCGGCCAGCAGTACCTGACGAACTACATGATTGGACCGCCGCCGGTCCGCGGCCCTGCCCGGCCCGCGGCGGAGCGCCGGGTCAAACGAATCGCCAACAGCGACGCGAGCTAATGACGTCCATGACAAACGACACCACGCGTCCGATCGTCGAATTCCTGGAGCGCTTCAACGCGGCCCTCGGCATCACGTCGCCGATCGACGTGGAACACACCGACGATGGCCCGCGGCTGAACCTCTCCGGCGAGGAAGCCGAGCTGCTCGCCCGCCATCGCGGCGAGCCGCTGAAGGCGCTGCAGCACGTCGTCGACATGGCCTTCGGCCGCGATCTGCCTGACGGCAAACGCGTCTTCGTCGATGCGCTCGAGTACCGGAAAGGCAAGGACGTCGAGCTCCGCAAGATGGCGAAGTTCCTCGCGGAGAAGGCGAAGTCGAGCGGGATGGATCAGCAGCTCGGCCCGCTCAATCCCTACGAGCGCCGTATCGTGCACATGGCGGTTGCGGAAGTGCCCGGTGCCACGACCGAAAGCGTCGGCGACGCGTTTTCGAAGACGGTCATGATCTCCGCCCGGAAGTAAAGGGCTTCCCTACGGTCACGTTTTCCACCGCCGACACCATCGTCGCGATTGCGACGCCGCCGGGACGCGGCGGAATCGGCGTGGTTCGTCTGAGCGGACCAGCCGCGTGCGGCATCGGTGGAGCGCTGATCGATCGGCCGTCGCCGCTCGAGCCGCGCCGGGCGACGTTCGTCCGCCTGCGCGACGGTATCGATCAATCGGTCGTCACGTTCTTTCCGGCTCCGCATTCGTACACCGGCGACGACGTTCTCGAGCTGAGCGTCCACGGCAGCCCGGTGGTGCTCGAAGCCATCGTGAAGCGGGCAGTCGCCGGCGGCGCGCGGCTCGCGAATCCTGGAGAGTTCACGCTCCGCGCGTTCCTGAACGGACGCATCGACCTGGCGCAGGCCGAGGCCGTCGCCGATCTCATCGACGCCGCGACGCCGCTGCAGGCCCGGGCGGCGTTCGACCAGCTCGAAGGCACGCTGTCGCGAACGATCGGCGAGCTCGACGCGCGGCTGTTCGACCTGGTCGCGGGTCTCGAGGCGTCGATCGATTTTCCCGAAGAGGGCTACCACTTTCTGGAACCGGACGCGCTTTCGCGCGCGCTGGACGATCTGGTCGGCAGGACCTCTGCGCTCGTCGCGGACGCGTCGCGCGGCCGGATGATCCGCGAAGGGCTGCAGGTCGCCATCGTCGGCCGACCGAACGCGGGCAAATCGAGCCTCTTCAACGCGCTCGTCGGCGCGCCGCGCGCGATTGTGACCGAGGTGCCGGGGACGACGCGCGATCTCGTGACGGAGATCGTGGATCTGGAGGGACTCCGCGTCACGCTGGTCGACACGGCAGGTCTGCGGAGTCCGAGCGATCCGATTGAGGCGGAAGGCGTGGAGCGATCGAGAGGCGCGATCGCGGTTGCGGACCTCCTCGTCCATGTCGTCGATGCATCTGCCTTGGAGCCGGACGACTGCAGCGAAACGGCAAACCTGCGCCGCGTGATTGCACGCAACAAAATCGATCGTGCCGTTCCGCCGCCCGCCGCGGCAGAGGAACCGGACGTGATCGCGATCTCGGCGTTGACCGGCGACGGTCTGCCGGAGCTGCGCCGCGCGATCCTGACCGCGCTCGATGTCGAGGTGCTGCGCGACCGGCCCGCAATCACGAACGCGCGACACGCCGCGCTCGTGACGGTCGCGCGCGACGCGCTCTCACGCGCGCGAGATGCCGTCGTTGCAGGAGGCGGCGCACTGCCGGAGGAATTCGTGCTCGCGGATCTGCAAGCGGCGCGAACCGCGTTCGAGGAGATTACCGGCCGCCGGGCGGCTGAGGATCTGCTCGCGCACATCTTCTCGAAGTTCTGCATCGGCAAGTGACGAACGACTTCGACGTCATCGTGATCGGGGCGGGCCACGCGGGATGCGAGGCCGCGTACGCGGCGGCGAAGCTGGGCGTTCGCGTTGGATTGTGCACGCTGTCGACCGACACGGTGGCGCACATGCCGTGCAACCCGGCGATTGGCGGCACTGCCAAAGGACATCTCGTCCGCGAGATCGATGCGCTCGGCGGACTGATGGGCCGCGCCACCGACGCGACCGGCATCCAGTTCAAACTGCTGAACCGCAGTCGCGGGCCGGCCGTTTGGTCACCACGGGCCCAGGCGGACAAGACGGTCTACGGACGCTGGATCAAGGACGCGATCGACGCCGAGCCGAACATCGAGTGGCTGGTCGGGCGAGCCGGCCGCCTGCTGGTCGAGGGCAGTTGCGGCAATCACGTCGTGGGGCTCGCCCTCGAAGATGGCGACGCGTACGGATGCAGCGCGATCGTCGTCACGACCGGAACGTTTCTCAACGGCCTCATCCACATCGGCCCCGAGCAGCATCCCGCCGGGCGAGCCGGCGAGCCTCCGTCGCGCGATCTCGCGGAATCGCTGAAGTCGTTCGGGTTCGAATGGGGACGGCTCAAGACCGGAACGCCGCCGCGGCTCGACCGCGACAGCATCGACTTCGACCGCCGCGTACGCGAGGGACATTTCCAGGTCGAGCGCGGAGATGCGCCGGCTGTCGCCTTCTCATTTCTCTCCAGCGCGATCGACCGTCCGCAGATCGATTGCTGGCTGCTGCACACGAACGATCGCGTTCGAGACATCGTCCGAGCGAATGTGGAGCGTTCGCCGCTTTTCAACGGACAGATTCGAGGCATCGGCCCGCGGTACTGTCCGTCGCTCGAAGACAAGATCATCCGTTTCCCCGACAGAGAACGGCATCAGATATTCCTGGAGCCTGAAGGCGTCGACGCGCGCGAGATCTACGTCAACGGGTTCTCGATGTCTCTGCCGCGCGATGTGCAGACGGATCTCGTGCGCGCATTGCCCGGACTCGAGGACGCGGTGTTGCTGCGTCCGGGGTACGCCGTCGAGTACGACTTCATTCAGCCGACGGAGTTGACGCGGCGGCTCGAGACCAAGGGTGTCGGCGGACTGTTTCTTGCGGGTCAAATCAACGGCACATCGGGATACGAAGAAGCCGCAGCGCAGGGATTGGTCGCCGGCGTGAACGCGGCCCATCGCGTCCTCGGGCGTCAGGCGTTCGAGCTCGGACGCGATCAGGCATACATCGGCATTCTCGTCGACGATCTGATCACGAAAGGGTGCCTCGAGCCGTACCGCATGTTTACCTCGCGAGCCGAGCATCGGCTCCTGCTGCGAATCGACAACGCGGACCTGCGGCTCACTCCGCTGGGACGGGACGTCGGCCTGGTCGACGACGAGCGTTGGGAGGTGTTTCGAGCACGCCAGACTCGATTCGAGCGCAACCTCGCCGTGCTCGACTCAACGCAGGTGCGTTCCGCGTCCGGCGATCGTGTCTGCGCCAGCCGACTGCTGCGTAGCCCGTCAGTGCGGCTTGGCGATCTTCTCGAGGCGGGCGCGCTGCCCGGTTTCGAGACGGACCCTGCGCGGCCGGCCATCGACATCGCGTCGGCCGAAACGACGGTCAAATACTCCGGTTACCTGCGTCGCCAGGAGCAGGAGATCGAGCGATCCCGCCGTGACGACCGCCGGCGGATTCCACCCGGGTTTGCGTTCGAACGCGTTCCCGGCCTTTCACGCGAGGCAGTTCAGCGGCTTAAGCAGGTGAGGCCGGACACGCTCGGACAGGCGCTGCGCATCCCGGGCCTGACGCCTGCGGCCGTCGCGGTGTTGGGAGCGTACGTAGGCAAACAGTCATTGATAGAGTCAATATAGAGTGTTCTAAATAATACTGACCACCATATACTGTGATTAAGACAGTTCGGAATACGGTGCGAAGGCTGTTGACGGATCGAACAGCCGCCGCTGGAATCTCTTTGGACGCACCTGTTTCGGAGGCCTTCGAGGCGTATTACGAGCTCCTGACCCACTGGAACACACGCATCAACCTCACGGCGTTGCCGCTCGAGAATCCCGTTGAGGCGACGATCGATCGACTCTTCATTGAGCCGCTGGCGGCGGCTGACGCGGTGTTGGAGGGAGCGCGCCTGTGGGTCGACTTGGGCTCCGGTGGCGGTTCTCCCGCGATTCCGATGAAGGTGCTCTACGCGGGCGTCGGACTGACCTTGGTCGAGTCCAAGTCCAGGAAAGCGGCCTTCTTGCGGGAGGCTGTTCGAGAGCTGGAATTGTCGGAAACCGCCGTGGCGGAGACTCGATTTGAGCAACTCGCAGACGATTTCAATCTTCGAGAAGTGTCCGATGTCGTCACCGTCAGAGCGGTCCGACCAGATCAGACCGTGTTCGGCACAGCGGCTTCGGTACTCAAGAGTGGTGGAAGACTCGCCATTTTCACCTCATCCGGATCTGTTCAGCTCGCCGCTTCAGGAGATTTCTCAATCGGAGAAA